>JANQOH010000075.1 GCA_028289725.1 Alphaproteobacteria bacterium | reverse complement strand
TGACATACAGCGTCCCGATCCCGAGCAACTTGGCGGCCAAATTGGTCGAGAACAGCATCGTCGCGCCACGGGTCGTGGTCTCGCTGTAACTGCGTTGCGATGGCTCGGTTTCTGTCATAGGTGTCGACGGCCCAAGACGAATGGTTGCGGCAAGGTTTGAGAACGGGCGCGGCAAACGGCGGTCGCACGCGCCGATTGACACCTCGGCGCCGCAAACCTAAGGCACATCGTGACCGTGCGCATCAATTATCCAGCATACGCCCGCGGGTAGTGCCTCGGTCGTTGGCACTGCTGGGTACAGTCGTGATTGAATTTTTCGGTACATGAGTGATCCGGGCCCGACAATTAGCGAGACGCCCAAGTGGAAAATGCAATTTCGGTGAATATAAATAAGTCAGTTTTATTAATATTTTGGAAGAATAGAATTCTCAATATTCCAAATACCCAAAAATGTAATTAAGAAATCTGCATATATTTAGATTGCGAATTTCCATAATACAGAAAACGGATAATCGACCTGATCAAGAAGTGAAGGTAAGAAATAACTCGTAAATATTTATGAAAATAAAAACTCGAAAATATAAAATTGGATGATGCTAAATAAATTAAAGTAAGACAAACATTATTATTATAAATTTCTTGTGTTCGCGTGATTGAAAACGGTGTTGGAGTTAATGTTTTCTGGGATTTGTACAAAAAGTGCTAAGTCATATTAATCTCCACCGTCATTTCATAATCTGATAGACGATATGTCCAAGCATAATTGATCGTGCATGATAAAGACCTTGATACTGGTCTTGCTGCGCAGGTTTGCTGTCTTTGCCGGAACTGCGAAATCCAGTGATGGCTTCAAGGGGAGTTTAGGCGCGTGGCGCGGCGATCAGTACTAGGGTGTGAGCATGGCGCTTGTTTTTACTGAGCTGACTTCCGAAAACCTGCATTCGGTGGAAGGTATCCTGCTCCCGTATATAGAGCGGGAATGGCCGCGGCCGTTCATCGACGAATTTCTCGAATGGCGTTTCCTTGGAACGAATTGCATGGAGACGGCTTTGGCGCTCGACGGCGATCGGTGCGTCGCCATGGTCAACAGCTGTAAGAAGCCGCACTGGGTGGCGGGCGAGAAGACCGATATCCGGGAAACGGACCTTTGGCTCAGCTTGCCGGAATCTCGACCGTTCGGCAGTGTTCGCGTTATGCAGATGATGATGAAAAAAGGGCAGCCGGTCTGCACGGTTACCGAGCAGGATTATGTTCGGTCGATTTTGGAGCGTCTTAAGTGGCAGAAGCTTGCGCCCGCACGCCAAATGTTGCTGTTGCTGCGTGGGCGTGCCGCCATCAAGGCAATCGCGAAGAAGCTGAATAAGACCGTCGTCAATGTTCCGTCGGCGTTGGCATGGCCGCTTAGCTTCAAAATTGGCGGCCCGAAGTCTCAGCCGGCGCCTGTATCGGGCGCGACCGTTGAACGAATCGAGACTGCCGCTGATATACCGGAGATTCTGCCGCCGGCTTCGGCTTATTCGATCATGCCGCTGGCCGATCGGCAGCATTTCGATTGGTATGCGGCCGCCCCTGAAGCCATGGGAGAATTCCTTTGGCTTAAGTTTGCCATCGACGGTGAACCGATCGCCATCACCATTAGCCGAATCTACCCCGAGGGTGGCTGTGTCGGTGGCAAACTGCTGCATATCCAGTCAGCCAGAACGGATGTAAGCAGTTATGCCTGGATCATCGGCGAAACCTCCGCACAGATTTCGGCCCGTGGCGCCGATTGGATCGACGCACGGTTTTCCTGCCCAATTGTTTGCGACGCGCTGGCGAAGGTCGGATATATGACTGGCGGACCGGACACGCCATTTTGGTGGTCTCCCGACGAATCGATTGATTTAGATCGTGCTTTTGTCTCGACCCTATACCGCGGCGAAGGACTGGAACCGTATCCTGTCTGATTACCTTAGAATTAATTCCTAGAAATCCGATAATTGAGCGGTATTATTCTACCGTTCAAAATTGTGGTACCACCTAAAGAGGGTTCCAAATCTCCCGATATCGTGGGCACAATTCCACTGCAAAGTCATATATTTAGATGAAGATGATTCGCAGTCATGAGCGCTCCCTCATTAAAACATCAGCACTTTAAGATCTACTCCACATCCCCTCAGTCGAAGGACTTGCCGCAGGAAGACTATGTCGACCAAACGGTTAGGGTGGCTCAATGGAGTGAGGAATTCGGATGCGAGGGCATTCTGGTCTACACGGACAATGGCCTCGTCGATCCCTGGCATGTCGCCCAACTGATCCTGGAGCACACGACGACGCTGTGCCCGTTGGTCGCTGTCCAGCCGATCTATATGCACCCGTACACCGCAGCGAAGAAGATCGCGACGCTGGCGCACATGTATCGCCGCAAGATTTGTCTCAATATGCTGGCCGGCGGTTTCAAGAATGATCTGTTGGCGCTCGGCGATGATACGCCGCATGACGACCGCTATGTGCGAACGACCGAGTACACGTTGATCCTCCGGCGGCTGCTGGAAGGCAAGGGACCGGTCACCTTCAAGGGGAAATACTACAACGTCGAAAACCTGAAGCTGACGCCGGAACTGCCCGAAGAGCTCTTCCCCGGCATCTTGATATCCGGATCGTCGGATGCCGGCATGCAGGCCGCACGGGATATCGAGGCGACCGCGATCAAATATCCCAAAGCGCCGTCGGATGAATCCGCGGATGCAATCGATGAGCCGATGGAATGCGGCATTCGTGTTGGGATCGTCGCGCGCGACAGCGACGACGAAGCGTGGCGGGTTGCGCTGGAACGCTTCCCGGAAGATCGCAAGGGTCAGATCACCCACAAACTGGCCATGAATGTCAGCGATTCGAGTTGGCACAAACAGCTCTCGGAAAT
>JANQOH010000063.1 GCA_028289725.1 Alphaproteobacteria bacterium | reverse complement strand
GAGGTACGCGCGCGTGCAGAACGGATGCAGGCGCACACCGTCCGCCACTTCGCCGGCAAGACGTAGCGAGAGCGGCCCGACGGCGGCGAGGGTGACCGGCACTTGTGGCTGGCCGGTGTCGGGCGGCGTGAAGTTCGGCGTCATCAAAGTGAAGGTGTAGTGGTCGCCTTCGAACTTGAGGCGTTCGCCGGTCCGCCACGTGTGCCATATGGCGCGCAAGGCCTGAACATACTCGCGAAGCCGAGGCACGGGCGCCGACCACGGCACGGAGAAGCGTTTTTCGTTATGCGGCCGGATTTGCGGACCGAGGCCCAGAACGAAACGGCCGCGCGACGCGGTTTGCAGATCCCAAGCGGTGTTGGCGACGATCATCGGGCTGCGCGGAAAGGCGATCGCCACCGCTGTCGTGAGCGTGATTTTCTCCGTGTTCACCGCCGCGACGCCGAGCGACAGGAACGGGTCGTGTTTGTTCTCCATGGTCGCAAGGCAGTCGAAACCGGCTGTCTCCGCCGACCGCGCGGCGTCGGGTATGTCGTTGAGATCGGCTTGGGGCAGGGTGGTGAGGATTTTCATGGCTTGCGTTCTATCAGATTGCGCGCCGGCCCTGAGCGCCCCCACCCAAACCCTCCCCCATCAAGGGGGAGGGCTCGCCATGGCTATTCCACGCTTTGTCATCCCGGACTTGATCCGGGATCCAGGGAGGCCGTGCGCATAATCCGACGACCAGTCTCGGAGCCCTGGACCCCGGCTCTGGGGCCGGGGTGACGAAAGATTGGTGCGGATGCTTGCTATGGCGTGAAAGTTTGCCGGGCGTAGGACGGGATGACGGCGATGCCGATGGTTTGTTGGGTGCCGTCGAACAAGCTGGCGAGTTCCGGGACCGTGACCTCGAGGCTGAAGCTCGACGCGCGATCGATGCTGTCTGGCGCGCTGTTTACGATGTCGACAAGCTGGTTGACATAGTAGGTCCGGGACACGCTGGGGTCGGCCGCCGAGCGCGTTTTCACTTCTTGCGAATGAGGGTTTGGCACCTCGCGCTGATACTCGATCGCCAATGTCGCGCTTCCGCCTGACGCCAAGTCCACTTGCCAAGTCTCGCTACCACTGCCGCCGCCAATGTTCGATCCATTGGACGTCCTTTCTCGGCTCACGTCGGCCTTCGCCGAGTTTTTGTACGGCCCCTCACTGTCATGCGCGCTGTAAATCCGGATGACCATATTGGTGGTGTTATCGGTGTTGACTAGCCGGACGGGCACCAGGAATGCCATCGCGCGAAACGCACCGCCGCCCGCCGTCTGGCCCTCGGCATTCATTTGAAGCAAACGATCAACGAAAACCGCCATCAGGTTGGCGCCGGTGAAGGGGCCATCGCCGATCTCCGCGACCTCCCAGCCCGCGGGAAGCCAGGCCTGTGCCGCCGCCTGGTCGACCTGAAGCGCGACCACGATGCGCTCATCGACATTGGTGCCGATAAAGGTCGGCTCTTGGGCGTTTGCATTCGAATTAAGAGTGGTTGGGGCCGCAACGGCCAAAACAACACAAAAAATCGGCAAAATCCTGGTCCAATAGGTCACGTGTCTATCCTCGAATTATGCGGCCCCGGCGCGGGTGCGCGGCCAGACGATTGAAAAACGGCGGCCAATCTATCCGAAGGGGCCCGGTTTGTCAGATCGCTGTTTCAAGCCAACCGTTTCCCGCTTCGCGGGGCCCGGGTAAGCTGCGGTTTATGAGCATGAGAGAGCCATTGCCGTGCGCCTGACGCCGCTCGGATCGTCCTTCGCCCAGTCCGTCGAAGGCGTGGCGCTTTGGCGTGATTTGTCCGACGAGGCGGTTGACGCCATCGCGACGGGCTGGCGCGCCAGCGGGCTGCTGATCTTTCGCCGACAAAGTTTGAGCGAAGGCGAGCTGGTCGCTTTTTCCCGGCGATTTGGCGAACCCGATCGGATCGTGCGCGGGGATTGGGCGGCGCAGGATGCGCCCGAAGTCACGTTGATCTCCAATATGAAAAACGGCGCGGGTCAGTCGATCGGCGGGCTGGGCGCGGGCGCGCTCGGATGGCACACCGATCAGTCCTATGTGCGAAATCCGGCGACCGGCAGCATCCTCTATTTGGTTGAGATGCCGCCGGACGGCGGTCGCACCTATTGGGCCAATTTGCGCCTGGCTTATGCCGCGCTGCCCGACACGCTAAAACGGCGCATCGACGGTCTGCATGGCATATTCGACTATGTGGCGCGGCAAAAGACTTACGACGACGAGCCCGTGATGTCGGATGACTTGCGGCGAAAGACGCCGGTCGTGACCCATCCGCTGGTACAACGCGATCCCATTACCGGCGCGCGGTCGCTCTATCTCGATCCAACGACCATGACCGGCATTGTCGGAATGGACCCGAGCGAAGGCCAGGCGCTGCTCGGCGACCTCTGCGCTCATGCCTCACAAGCCGATTTCGTGTATGCCCATGAGTGGCAAGTCGGCGACGTCGTGATGTGGGACAACGGATTTTTGATGCATCGCCGCGACGCTTATGAGCCGGACGCGCTGCGG
>JANQOH010000040.1 GCA_028289725.1 Alphaproteobacteria bacterium | reverse complement strand
AACGCCTTGTCCGGTTGCGGCTGGTTCCAAGGCCGGAGACCGAACTGCCGCCGGCATCACAGGTGTCGGCGGGATTTGCATCCGATCGGCGATCAATTGCTCATCGATGACGGCCCGCGGCGTCGCGTTGACGCCCTGCGCATAAAGGTCGGCCAAGGCCGCGGCCGCCGGGTCATGGCCCTGTTCCGCAGCCTCGCGATACCAGGCTTCGGCTTCGTCGCGGTTGCGAATCACTTTGTGGCCTGCTGCGTAATTGCCGGCGAGCGAATATTGCGCGTCGGCCACATTTAACCGCGCCGCGCGGCGATACCAGCGTACCGCGTCCGGCGTATCGTTGATGTAGGCCCGTCCCGTTTCGTACGGGACCTTGGCTCTTGGATCGGACTGGGCGTAGGCCTGCATGGCCGCCAGGGCATAGAACATGGAGGCGCGCGGATAATCCTGCGGCACGCCAATGCCTTTTTCGTAAGCCCGGCCCAGGGCGGCATGGGCGGCCGCATTGCCGCGCGCCGCGGAGCGCATGAAGAGTTGCACCGCGCGCTGCGGTTGCGGCGGCTTGATCGCGCCGTTGACGTACATCTCGCCAAGCAGGTATTGGCCGAGCGGATCACCGGCCGCCGCCGCTTGACGATACCAGGTGATCGCCTCGTCCGGATCAAGATCGACACCGTCGCCGGTTTCGTAGCGCTGACCGAGCGTGGTCATCGCGACCGGATCGCCCTGCGCCGCCAACCCCCTCAAATCACTAATAGATTGTTTGGTGATGCTCGGGATCTCCGGCACCAAATCCGAATCCGCCATGGAACCGCAGCCGATCAACAACAGAGCCAGACTGCCACCAATGATAACGCGCGCGCAGGTCGCAACGCCGAGACCGGGAATCCGAACGGCCATATGAGCCCCCTTTGCTCCGGCGCAACCGTCACGTCACATCGTGATCCGGCCGCGCCTGCTCATCACCTATGCAATTGAATTAGGGGCTCGTGTCGTTTCCGACAAACTCAGACAAAACGGCACCAGGTACGCGCGGCAAATGCGTCACATGTTTGACGCGGCTATCACGCACAATTCAACGGGATCAAGACGACGGAATGCGAAAGCGGGTTGCGTTCAGCGGTCAAATCCGATGTCGTTGACACACGAACGTCGGACCATGCCCGACCGGCTGAGAATCTCAGCGTTGCAACACTCGCCCTTGCAACAAAATCAGGGCAACTAGCATGTGGCGTGGCCGCAATTTGACAGAGAGGTGATCATGACCCGACTCAACACACTTGCCGCGTTTGGCGCGTCCGTTTCTTTGCTGCTTGCCGCCGGTGGTGCGACAGCCATGCCGATCGAGCAGAATTATTACGCGGCGCCCGGCGTCACGGATGACGGTAAGCTCGATATCCAGGAAGTCGCCGACAACTCGACGGAAATGGAAATACGCCTATCGCAGCAACTGATGGTGCTGCAGCAGCAGATCTCCGATCTACAACGCGAGATCAACGCGCTGAAAGCCGCGCAGTCTCAGTAACGCAACAGGTGATATACGGCCGCGTCTAGAAGTCGCTGACGCGGCCGTTTCTTTCCCAGTCGCCATAGCGTGTCGGTTCGGGGCCTTCTGGCCCGCCGATCTCGCGTGGCTGTTGCTTCTCTCGTTTCTTTTTCTGACCGGGCCCGGCGCCTTCGACGTCGGCAGGCGCCTCCGGCTCGTTATGATCGTCCATGGTTCGCACAATAGCCACGCCGGCCCGTTCGCGCCAGTAAAGGCCTGGGGCGCTTGATCAAAAAATGGCGCGGCCCCACATAGGGGCCATGAATACGCTCCGGACTGGCATGCTTCTCGCGGCGATGACCGCGCTTTTTGTTGGCATCGGCTACCTGCTTGGCGGTGCCGTCGGCATGGGGATCGCGTTTCTGATCGCGGTCGCGATGAACGCGTTCACCTATTGGAACGCCGACAAGATGGTGTTGCGCATGTATCAGGCGCGCGCCGTCGATCAACGTACGGCCCCCGAATTCTATGGCATCGTCGAACAGCTGGCCGAACGCGCCGCCATGCCGATGCCCAAGGTCTACATCATCGACAATGACCAGCCGAACGCCTTCGCCACGGGACGCAATCCGGAAAATGCCGCCGTGGCGGCAACGACCGGCCTCCTCCGCGCTCTGAGCGCCGAAGAAGTTGCCGGTGTGATGGCGCACGAACTCGCCCACGTGAAGAACCGCGATACGCTGATCATGACCATCACCGCCACCATCGCCGGCGCCATATCGATGCTGGCCAATTTTGCGCTGTTCTTCGGCAACAGCCGGAACAATCCGCTCGGCATCGTCGGCGTGTTGCTGGTGATGGTTTTGGCGCCGGTGGCGGCGGCGCTGGTTCAGATGGCGATCAGCCGCACACGCGAATATGCCGCCGACCGTGGCGGCGCGGAAATCTGCGGGCACCCGCTCTGGCTCGCCAGCGCGCTGGAAAAAATTCAAGCTTTGGCCAGCCGGGTCGACAACGACGCGGCTGAGCGCAATCCGGCCACCGCGCACATGTTCATCATCAATCCGCTGCACGCGCATCGCCGCGACAACCTGTTCTCGACCCACCCGAACACCGCGAACCGCGTCCGCGCCCTGCGCCAAATGGCCGGCACGGCCGGTCCATGGGGGTAGGACCTCGCCTTTCAACCCGCCACCGTGCTTGACCCGTCCGCCCAAGCCGCTACACCCAATGTATGCCATTTAACAAGCATGATGCCCGTCACGTGGCGGCGTATTGGTTGGATTTGGTCCTGTTGCGAGGTCGGACCCGCCATGAAGTCAGGGATACTGCTGAGGCGAAATCGCACCTAAGCACCCAGGACTTCGCTTTCGCCACACTTCTTTATCTGACGGTGCTCCGACGGCTGGGTCAGATCGATGAACTTGTCGGGCGTTGCATAAAGAAACCCTTGCCGCGGAAAGCGCGTGGCACACGGATGGCACTCAGGCTTGGCGCGGCACAGCTTCTGTTCCTTGACACCGCGCCGCATGCGGCGGTCAACACATCGGTTGAGCTTGCCGTCGAGTTCGGCGGACGCAAACACCGTGGGTTGGTCAATGCGGTCCTGCGCCGACTCGATCGGGACGGACGCACTTGGCGCGACGAGCAGGATGCCGCGCGTCTCAACACGCCCGACCGGCTTTGGAACTCTTGGTCAGCAGCCTATGGCGAGGCAAATACCCGTGCCATCGCCGAAAGCCACCTCGACGAACCGCCACTCGATATGACGGCAAAAGGAAGTCCAGTCGAGCTCGCCGAGACCCTCGACGCCGAATTGTTACCGTCTGGCAGCCTTCGACGGAGCTCCGGGGGACGCATTGAAGATTTGCCTGGATTTCGATCTGGCAATTGGTGGGTACAGGACGCTGCAGCGGCGCTACCGGCCAAACTTTTGGATGCCGGACCAGGCGATACCGTGATCGATCTATGCGCGGCCCCCGGCGGCAAGACCGCGCAGTTGGCGTCCGCAGGCGCCAAAGTGATCGCCGTGGATTGGTCGCCCACCCGCCTCGATCGCCTGCAAAGGAATCTCGATCGGATCGGGTTGGAAGTGGAAACGCTGGAGACGGATGCTTCTGAATGGCGACCAGGGGACCCGGTACAGGCTGTCTTGCTTGACGCTCCGTGTACCGCTACAGGAACGATCCGCCGACATCCGGATATTCTCCGTCTAAGGACCGCAGACGACAGCATCGAGCGAGTAATTGCCACGCAGGATCGCCTGTTGTCCAACGCCGCGACCATGCTCGCGCCGAACGGCACCTTGGTCTATGCGGTTTGTTCGCTGCAGCCGGAGGAGGGGCCGGACCGGATCGCGGCCTTCCTTGCGAACCATCCGACATTCGTTCGCGTGCCAATCGAATCGGCGGAAATTGGCGGCATCGACGAAGCAATTACGGCGGACGGCGACTTACGCACCCTGCCTTCGCAACTGGCCGATTTGGGCGGGTGGGACGGCTTCTATGCGGCCCGACTCAAACGCCGGGCATAGCAAGGCGTGATAGCTCGGCAACAGTGTTGCAAAATCCAAAGCCGACTTACGAAACAGATGCTTCCCGAACCGTCCCTAAGCTGATACTTCAAATTGTATGCAGCAACCGGTTCGAATCGCGCCATCCATTCTTGCTTCGGACTTCGCCAAGCTTGGCGACGAGGTCCGCGCGGTCACCGACGCGGGCGCGGACTATATCCATATCGACGTCATGGATGGACACTTCGTACCCAACATCACGATCGGACCGGATGTAATCGCGGCGCTGCGCGACTACAGCGACAAGCCGTTCGATACGCATTTGATGATATCGCCCGTCGACTCTTACTTGCCGGCATTCGCCAAGGCGGGCGCGGACATCATCACCGTGCAGGCGGAGGCCGGCCCGCATTTACACCGCAGCCTGCAAAATGTCCGTGATCTCGGCAAAAAGGCTGGCGTCGCTCTAAACCCGGCGACGCCCGTCGAATCGATTGAGGCGGTGATCGGCGAGGTCGATCTCGTGCTCGTGATGACCGTCAATCCGGGTTTCGGCGGCCAGAGCTTTATCGAAAGCCAGCTGGAGAAGATTCGCAAAGTGCGCGCCTTGATCGACGCGGAAGACCGCACGATCGATCTGGAAGTGGACGGCGGCATCAACTTCGATACGGCGCCGCGCGCGGTCGCGGCGGGCGCCGATGTGTTGGTCGCCGGCACGGCGACCTTCAAAGGCGGCTCCAACGCCTATGCCGGCAATATCGCGCGCTTGCGCGACGGCAGCACAATCCAGTGAATTTGGTCGGCGACAGCGTGTTCGGGCGTTTCGACTGGACCGCGCTCAGCTTCACGAAGCCGGAATGGCGCGCGCGGACGCGGGTACCCATCAGAGAACGCAGCCGGCCACTGATTTACGGCAGTCCGCTCTATCCGTTGAGCCTGCCCGGTCCGACACCGGACCGGCTGGCGCTGCAGCCCCCGGACCCCTGGCGCGGTGATTCCAGCCGTGGCGATGCCTTGTTCCAGGGCCGCTATCGCTTTGCCGGGCATGAGGTCAGCGCGCCAAAAATGCCGGTTTGGTTGCCCGCCGGCATTGACGAAGCCTGGCTGGTTGAAATGCACAGCTTCGAATGGCTGCGCGACTTCAAAGCCAGCGGCGGCGAAGCGGCCCGCCGCTACGCGCGCGCCCTGGTGCGCGATTGGATCCGCAATTGCGGCCATTGGCGCCCGCTGTCATGGCGGGCGGACGTATTGGGCCGGCGTGTTGCCGCGTGGAGCATGAATGGCGCGTTCTTGCTAAATGGCGCAGACGACACTTGGCGCGCCGCATTCCTGTCGAGCCTGGCCATGCAAGTGCGCCATTTGAGCCGCGTGGTCACGCGCGAGTGCGCCGGCGCCGGCCGGTTCTCAGCGGCCCGCGGCCTGCTTTATGGCGCTTTGTGCGTCGGCCCGAGCGAAAGACGATTCAATCAAGCCATCCGCGTATTGATCCGCGAGTGCAAGCGGCAAGTGCTTGGCGATGGCGGCCAAATCGAGCGGTCACCGCGCCTGCAAAGACGCATATTGGGTGATCTTGCCGACTGCCGCACATTGTTGCTGGCGGCCAACCGCGTTCCGCCCGAGGATCTCGTGCGCACGATCGACCGCATGGCGCCGTTATTGCGCGGCCTGTGCCATGGCGACGGCGGATTGGCCATGTTCAACGATACCGGCGAAGATGATTCGGAGCTGGTTAAGACCACCTTGGACTTGGCGAAAGTGCGCGCGCGCCCGCTCACCAATGCGGCGCAAAGCGGATTCCAGCGCCTCGCCCATGGATCCAGCGCGGTGATCGTCGATACCGGCGCGCCGGACCCGGGATCAAAGCGCGCGCATGCCGGCATGCTCAGTTTCGAAATGAGCGTCGGCGCATACCGCATGATCGTGAATTGCGGACCGCATGAAGGCCGGGGCGCGCAATGGTCACAGGCGTTGCGCAGCACTGCGGCCCATTCGACGCTGGTTCTGACCGACACCAACTCGGTCGAGATCGAGGACGACGGCCGGATCAATCGGGTGGCGCCCTCGGTGATCTGCGAACGGAGCGAGGCTGACGGCGCGACGTGGGTCGATGCGCGTCATGACGGCTATGGCGCGCGGTTCGGCCTGATGCATCGTCGGCGGTTCTACCTCAACGCATCCGGCAGCGACTTGCGCGGCGAGGATTCGTTGAGCCCAATCAATGGCGTCGCAACCGACGAACCGCAACCCTTCGCGATCCGGTTTCACCTTCATCCCAGCGTGCAGGCGTCGTTGGTCATGCATGGCCAAGCCGCGCTGTTCCGACTGCCCGACGGCTCAGGCTGGCAACTGCGCGCGGTCGGCGGCAGCCTGGCGATCAATCCAAGCGTCTATTTTGGCCGCGATGGCGAACGCCGCCGCAGCGAACAGGCTGTGATTGTGGGGGTGTGCGGTGTCGAGGGCGCGACGGTCAAATGGGCTATAAATAGGATCGGGTCTTAGGCCCACAATCCGCGCCCCATGACACCGGGAGGCACCGCTGTCCGGATCCGACGACCGGGATTTTCTGCCCTATGGCCACCAAACCATCGAAGACGACGATATCGCCGCCGTCAACGAGGCGCTGCGCAGTGGCTGGCTGACAACCGGGCCGGCGGTTCAGCAATTTGAAGCGGCGCTGGCCATGCGTGTTGGCGCCGAGTTCGCGGTCACGTGTTCCAACGGCACCGCGGCCCTGCACATGGCCGCCCTGGCCCTGGGCCTCAAAGCCGGCGATCGTGTCGTTGTCCCGAGCTTAACGTTCCTTGCGACCGCCAACGGCCCTCACCATGCCGGCGCGGAGATCGTCTTTGCCGACGTGAATCCCGACACCGGTTTGATGGGACCCGACGAACTTTCGGAAGCGTTGGACCGCGCTGATTCGGGTGACGGCGGTCCCGTCCGTGCCGCCTTTCCGGTGCATCTAAACGGTCAATGCGGCGATCTCGACGCAATCGAGCAACTATGCGCGGATCGTGAGATCGCCGTGGTCTACGACGCCGCGCACGCCCTCGGCTCTCACTATCGAGCGGGTAAGGCGAATGAGCGGCGCGCCATCGGCGACGGACGCAATGGCGCGATGAGCACCTTTTCCTTCCATCCGGTCAAAACCATCGCCATGGGCGAAGGTGGCGCCGTCACCACCAACGACTCGGCGCTAGCCGACCAACTTCGGAAATCGCGCAATCACGGCATGAGCCGCGACACTGACCAATTTGAGAATGCTATTTTCGCGTTCGACCCAAACGGCGCGCCCAATCCCTGGTACTACGAAATGAAAGAACCAGGGTTCAATTACCGCGTCAGCGACATCAACTGCGCGCTGGGGCTTAGCCAGCTAAAGAAATTGGATCGCTTCGTTACGCGACGCCGCGATTTGGCGGCGAAATACGATGAACTACTTCAGCCGCTTGCACCGATCGTTTTGCCGGTCAGCCGCAATGCAGCTTGCGATTCGGCGTGGCATCTCTACGTGGTGATGCTTGATTTCGCAGCTGCCGGAACGGACCGTGCCAGCGTCATGCGGGATCTCAAGGATCGGGGCATCGGCACGATGGTGCACTATCTGCCGGTGCACCAGCAACCCTACTACCGCAGTCGATACGGGGCGTTGGAATTGCCGGGAGCGCAGGGCTATTACCAGCGCGCTTTGTCGTTGCCGCTCTACCCGGCGATGAAAGACAGCGATGTCAATCGGGTGGTCGAGGCGCTAAGCGATGTTTTGGGATAATATATTCGCTCACTAAGCATCGATGACCGACGGCACAAGATGCAGATGCCGCAATTGGCGCGCGATTACTTTGTTTTCGTCATAATGGTCTCGTGCGCGCTCCTGGCCCGCGGCACCCATACGCTGTCTTAGGCCCACATCCGAAACCAGTTTGTTGAGTGCCGAAGCTAAGGCCGGTGCATCACGAACCGGCGTCAAGTATCCCGTTTCATCGTTCACAACCTCTTCGCGGCTGCCGCGAATGTTCGTCGCGACAACGGGCAGACCGGTCATCATCGCCTCGATGATCGAGCGTGGCATGCCTTCGCGGTGCGACGGCAGAACAAAAATGTCGGCGGCGCGCAAAATCGCTTCGACATCGGTTCGGTGGCCAAGCAGGCGGATGCGTCTGGCAAGAACCGGATCGTCGCGCGCCGCATCAATCTCAGCGCCAATATCCTGTGCGTGATCATTGGCCAATCGCTCACCAACAACCCAAAGCACGGCATCGACGCGCCGCATCGCTTCGAAAAGTTCACGATAGCCTTTTTCCGCCACCAGGCGGCCGACGACTACGATCACCACGGCATTCTCCGGCGTGGCGAATTGTTCGCGACACGCGACCTTCTCCGATGCCTCAACGGCCGGGCGAAAGCGGGTTGGAT
This sequence comes from Alphaproteobacteria bacterium, assembly GCA_028289725.1. Classification (GTDB taxonomy): domain Bacteria; phylum Pseudomonadota; class Alphaproteobacteria; order UBA7887; family UBA7887; genus JAKZSU01. Next base: position 2,385 of record JANQOH010000040.1, on the reverse strand, counting down.
CGACACCATTGCCGATCGCTTCGATGACCTGGCCGCGGCACAATTTCAGTCGTCGCGCGGTGTCCGCGTCCTCCTCGGCCTGGGTGAACAGGACATCGGTAAACCGCCCGCCGAACCATTCAAGCGCGACGAATAGTCCGCGCTTCCACGACGGCATGTGTTCATGAAAGTAAAACCCGTGGGCCGTGTAAACGACCCGGGCGATCCGCGCGCGTCGTGCCGCCAATCGCCCGATCAGCGCCGCGACCGGCGTATGGACATGCACCATATCAAAGCGTTCGCGCCGCAAAAGACCGAGTAACGACCGGTAGGCGCGCCAATGACGGCGCAGGCTGAAGAGACTGCGGGCAAACGGAATGGATTCTACGCGGATGCCATTGGCACGCACCCGCGCCGCGAGCGGCCCGTCACCGCACGCCGCGACGACCTCGTGCCCGGCATCCGACATCCCGCGAATTAGAGGCACCAGGAAATGGTAGAGTGTGAAGTCGACCGCGCAGACTTGCAGTATCTTCATGCGGTGCCGAAACGTTCGTACCAAGCCTGAAACGCCACCATGGTCCAAAGTGACTCGGACGTATCGCGGCGGCCTGTTTTCAACATGTCAAACCAAGCGGCCGGCAATTCTGGACGGAGTAGACCTTGCTTGCGGAGACGCACCGGATCGATAGCGCGCCGCACGCGGTCGCTCAAGGGCCCGGTCAGCCATTGCGCGATCGGCAGCTCGAAGCCCTTCTTGGGACGATCGAACACGCCTTTGGGCAAACGGTCGGCGAACGCGCCCCGCAGCGCGATCTTGCCGCCGTCGCGGCCGAGCTTGAGATGTCCGGGCATCGCCGCCGCGCAGGCCACGACCCGATGGTCGAGAAAAGGGCAGCGGACTTCCAACGCGTTCGCCATGCTCATGCGGTCGACTTTCACCAACATATCGCCGGGCAGGCCAAGCGCGATATCGGCCGCCAGCATGGCGTTGATCGGGTCCGTGGTATTTGCGGCGTCGCGGAGCTTGCCAATCATACATTCAAGATCGGGGAGGTCGCCGGCGTCGACAAACAACTGTCCGAGATCCGCTGGGCCCAGCAATCGGTTGAGGCCTGCTTGCCGGGCCGTCGGCGTTGCGCCGGCGTGCGCCACAAACCGGCGGAGCCGCCGCAGTCTCTCAAAAAAAGGGCTCGTTTTCGATTCGGGCAGAGCAGCAACAAACGGTTCGATCAATCCGGCACGCAGAAATCGCGGTAAAATTTGGTACAGATTGGCGAAGCGTTCGGCCTGATATTTTCGGTAACCGCCGAAAACCTCGTCCGCGCCATCGCCTGACAAAGCGACGGTCACCGATTGCCGTGTGGCGCGGGCAAGCAAGTAGGTCGGCACCGCCGATGAATCAGCAAATGGTTCATCCAGGCTGTCAAAGACAGAATCGATCGCGTCCAGCGCATCCGCCGAGCTGACCGGCACTTCCGAATGCGCGGTGCCGAGATGATCGGCCACCAATCTTGCCGCCGGTCGTTCCTCGTAATAGTCGGCCGCGCCTTCAAAACCGACGGTGAATGTTTGGATGCCCGCACGACCACGCGCCGCCGACGCCGCGACCAGCGCAGAATCGATGCCGCCTGACAAAAACAGGCCCAGCGGCACATCCGATATCAAACGGTTTGTGACAGCTTCATCGAAACGTGACCGCAAGTCCGACAGGGCATCGGCGTCTGTTTGATAGCTTGGTAACGATTGGTCACTCAGTGCGAACCAACGTTGGATATCGATACCATTTGCGTTGAAACGCAAAAAGTGGCCCGGCGGCAACTTGACTACACCTGGTCGAATAGACAGTGGCTCCGGCAAATAGCGCAGCGTGAAAAGAAACTTCAATGCGTATTGGTCGATGCCGTCGGCGCTCGGGCGAAGCCGGTCAAGGGCGATGAGGTCGGAAGCAAAAGCGAGCTGGCCACCATCTTGCGCGTAGAGCAGCGGCTTTTTTCCGAAACGGTCCCGCGCCAAAATTAGTTCACCGGCAGCCGCATCCCAAAGGGCGAACGCGAACATTCCGACGAAACGGTCCAGAGCCGCTGGCCCCCAAGCCCGCCACGCCGCAAGCAGGACCTCGGTATCGGACCGCGTCGAAAACCTGACACCTTCCGCTTCGAGCTCTCGGCGTAGCGCCTGAAAATTATAAATCTCGCCGTTGTACGAAATTACGGCGCCGTGGCCGGCCATCGGCTCCTCAGCCTCGGGACTGAGATCAATGATCGCGAGCCGGGTGTGCGCAAGCGCGCAACGTTCGTCGGACCAGCCATGTCGCGCATCCGGACCGCGCGGCGCCAATCGCTCTTTGGCGGCATCGATCCGTGGCATGACGGCACTCTGGTCGAGCCCGCGCAAATTGACGAG
>JANQOH010000025.1 GCA_028289725.1 Alphaproteobacteria bacterium | reverse complement strand
GCTATACGCGGGACCGGAAGCCGGTGCGGGCGGCGGCGCTCAATGCCGCGGGCCCAATGGCGGCGCTCCTGAAGGACGCTTTGAAACCCAACCTGGTTCAAACCTTGGAAGGCAATCCGGCGTTGGTCCATGGCGGGCCGTTCGCCAACATCGCCCACGGTTGCAACTCGGTGGTCGCGACGCGCACGGCGCTCAAACTGGCCGACTTTGTCGTCACCGAGGCCGGTTTTGGCGCCGATCTCGGTGCCGAGAAGTTCTTTGACATTAAGTGTCGAAAGGCAGGTCTCGCGCCCGATTGCGTGGTGCTGGTCGCGACCGTGCGCGCGCTCAAAATGCACGGCGGTGTGGCGCGCGCGGACTTGGGACGGGAGGACATCCCCGCGCTCCAAAAAGGCATCGCGAACTTGGCGCGGCACGTCGAGAACGTGCGCCGGTATGGGGTGCCGGTCGTGGTCGGCATCAATCGCTTCTCCGCCGATAGCCAGGGCGAAATCGACGCTCTGTTGCAAGCCTGCGCCGAATTGGAAGTCCAGGCCGTGATGTCGGACCATTGGGCCCATGGCGGCGCAGGCGCGACCGACCTTGCGCACGCCGTCGTGGCGACAATGGACAAGCAGCCGAGCAACTTCCGTCTGATTTACGACGATGACTTGCCGTTGTGGGACAAAGTTCGCACCGTCGCGCAATACATCTACGGCGCCCAGGGGATCATCGCTGACAAACGCGTGCGCGCGCAGTTCCAAGACCTGCAAGACTCAGGCTTTGGCCACTTCCCCGTTTGTATTGCCAAGACGCAGTACAGTTTCTCGACCGATCCAAATCTGAAGGGTGCGCCGAGCAACCACGTGGTGCCCGTTCGCGAAATTCGCTTGGCCGGCGGCGCCGAATTTTTGGTCGTTGTGTGCGGCGACATCATGACCATGCCAGGGCTGCCGCGAACACCCGCCGCGGACTCGATCGACATCGATAAATCCGGGCAGGTCACGGGCCTATTCTGACCCCATGATGACGAATTGATCGCGGGCCAACATTGGTGCGGCCCCGAGTTTGCGCGTTTTCAAAGAGTTGTGCGCAAAAGCTCTGGTGCGCTCGATGGTGTCGTTTCTACAATCCGGCGATCCGGCTCGGCGGCTAGCACGATGCCTTCGCAATGAAGGGCTTAGCGACTCCGGTTCGTTGCTTGCTCGATATTTCGAGGCATATGATAGTATTCTTGAACAAATCCATCTAACTATCGATTTTATATATTAAAAAATCTCCTTCGTTCATGGAATGAACACAAATCGCAACGATGTCGCCGGGTGCCAAAAGGCATGCGGCGATCGCGGGTCCGGTGTCGCAAATGCGTATGTAATCAAGCGTTGCTATTTAGGTCAGCAATAGTTACCTATTTTAATCCGGTAGCGCGTTGCCCGATTCCCTTATCGGTAGGCTGGCGCACCCAAAGGAGCCGCCCCCATGACCATCGCCGCCGTCTCTCTGGACGACAAGTATGAGCTCGAAACTGGCCGTGTTTTCCTGACCGGCACGCAGGCGCTGGTCCGCCTGCCGATGATGCAGCGCCGGCGCGACGCCGCGGCCGGCCTCAAGACCGGCTGTTTCATTTCCGGCTATCGCGGTTCGCCGCTTGGCAATTACGACCGCGCTTTGTGGCAAGCGCGCCGGTTTTTGGATGCACAGGGCATCAAATTTCAGCCGGGCGTGAATGAAGATCTCGGCGCGACAGCGCTCTGGGGCAGCCAACACCTCAATCTGAGTGAGACCACCGACTATGACGGCGTGGTCGGCATTTGGTACGGCAAAGGGCCGGGCGTTGATCGCTGCGGTGATGTCTTCCGCCACGCCAATGGCGCGGGCACGGCACCGCACGGCGGCGTGCTGGCGCTGCTCGGCGATGACCACGCCGCAAAATCGTCAACACTCGCCGCCCAAAGCGAGTACGCCATGGCCGATGCCATGATGCCGGTGATCAATCCGGCTGGCGTTCAGGAATTTCTAGACCTCGGATTGCACGGCATTGCCATGTCGCGTTTCGCGGGCGTCTGGGTCGGCTTCAAATGCGTGACCATGACCGTCGACTCCTCGGCGTCCGTGACAGTTGACCCGCACCGCGTCGAGGTGCGTACGCCGGACGATTTCGCGATGCCAGATGGGGGGCTGAGCATTCGCTGGCCGGATAGCGCGCTCGAGATCGAGGCGCGCCTGGTCGAGCACAAGCTGCCCGCCGTTCACGCCTATGCGCGGGCCAACCAGTTGGACCGGCTGATTTACGACAGCCCGAACGCGCGCGTCGGCATCGTGACCGCGGGCAAGTCCTACCTCGATGTCATGCAGGCGCTGGATGATCTCGGCATCGATGGTGATGCGGCCGCCGCGATGGGCCTTCGGTTGTACAAGCTTGCGTTGACCTGGCCGATCGAACCCGAGGGACTTGCACGTTTCGCCGAGGGCCTCGACGAGATCATCGTTGTCGAAGAGAAGCGCGGTTTCATTGAAAGCCAGGTGAAAGAACATCTGTACAACAGCGCTGATCGCCCGGCACGCATCGTCGGAAAGCGCGACGAGACCGGGGCGGTCCTGTTCCCGGAAACCTATGAACTCAGTGCGGACGAGGTCGCGCTTGGCCTCGGTCGGCGCTTGGCGGGGCTCGACGACAGCGGCCGTTTGTCGAACCGGCTGAGCCACCTGCAGCCGGCGGCCGCCGAAACCACTGTCAGCAAAGTGGCGCGGACGCCCTATTTCTGTTCCGGCTGCCCGCACAACACTTCGACCAAAGTGCCGGACGGCAGCCGGGCGCTTGCCGGGATCGGGTGCCATTTCCTTGCGCAAGGCATGGACCGGAACACGGCGACGTTCACGCAGATGGGCGGCGAGGGCGTTTCGTGGCTTGGCCAAGCCCCGTTTGCCAAGACCGAGCATATTTTTGTCAATCTTGGCGACGGCACCTACTTCCACTCGGGCCTGCTCGCCATCCGGGCCGCGGTCGCCTCGGGCGCGACCATGACCTACAAGATTCTGTTCAACGACGCCGTGGCGATGACCGGAGGGCAGCCCGTTGACGGGCCCTTGGACGTCGCGCAAATCACCCGGCAAGTCGTGGCGGAAGGCGTCAACAAAATCGTCGTGGTCACCGACGAACCCGACAAATATCCGGTCGGCAGCGAATTCGCGCCGGGCACGAAAGTGTATCACCGCGACGAGCTGGATGCGGTCCAGCGGGACTTGCGCGAAATCAACGGCGTCACGGTGTTGGTCTATGACCAAGTGTGTGCCACCGAGAAGCGCCGGCGTCGCAAACGCGGCAAGATGATCGATCCGCCTGTCCGCGCTTACATCAACGATCTGGTGTGCGAAGGCTGCGGCGATTGTTCCGTGGCGTCCAACTGCGTTTCGGTGGAACCGCTCGAGACCGCGTTCGGACGCAAACGGCAGATCAACCAATCGACATGCAATAAGGACATGTCGTGCGTGAATGGTTTCTGCCCGAGTTTTGTGACCGTCGAAGGCGGTGAATTGCGCGGCAAGGCGAAAGCCAAGACCGTCGATGCCACGCGGGACGCGCTGCTCGATGCCTTGATCGAACCGGACCGCCGGACACTTGATAAGCCATACAACATTATGGTGACCGGCGTCGGCGGCACCGGCGTGGTGACGGTCGGCGCCTTGATTGGCATGGCCGCTCACATTGAAGGGCGCGGATGTTCGGTGCTCGACAAAGTCGGCGCGGCGCAAAAGAACGGCGCGGTGTTCAGCCAAATTCGTCTTGCCGAAACACCAGACGATCTCCACGCGCTGACAATCGGGAACGGCCGTGCCGATTTATTGCTCGGTTGTGACTTGGTGGTCGCGGCGGGCCGCGAGGGCTTGGAAAAACTGGGCCGCGGCACGACTCGCGCGGTGGTCAACAGCCACAACACGCCGGTCGCCGGCTTCATCCACAATCCCGACCTCGACTTCGGCCTGCCGTTCAACCAAAAGCTCATTCGCGAAGCGGTGGGCGAGGAGAGCGTGACGTTCGTCGAGGCCAATCAAATGGCGGTGGCTTTGTTCGGCGACGCCATCTTCGCCAATCCGTTCCTGATTGGGCTGGCATACCAAAAAGGACTTCTGCCGGTGTCGGCGGACGCCATCGAGTGCGCGATCGAACTGAACGGCGTGGCCGTGGCGACAAACAAGCGTGCTTTTGCATGGGGCCGCCTCACGGCCATGGATCCCGATACGGTGGCCGCGGAGGTGGCGCGGTTGAGTCCGACGCAGGCGGCGACGAAATCGGAGACGCTTGATGAATTGATCGCGCGGCGCGTGACGGATCTAACCGCGTATCAGAATGCCGCATATGCCGGTCGGTATCGCGAACTGGTTGACCGTGCGTGGGCCGCCGAAGAAAAGACGTCGCCGGGGCGCACCGATTTTGCCGAAGCGGTCGCGCGCAACGCCTACAAACTCATGGCTTACAAAGACGAATACGAGGTTGCGCGTCTGTATACGGACGGGCGCTTCCAAGCGCGGCTTAGCGAAGTGTTTGGCGGTGACTTTACGCTGCGCTTTCATCTTGCACCGCCCTTGTTCGCGCGCCGCGATCCGCACACCGGCCATTTGCGCAAACGCGCGTACGGCGCGTACATGCTGCCGCTGTTCGGAATCCTTGCCAAATTGCGCGGCTTGCGCGGCAGTTTTCTCGATCCCTTCGGATACACGCTTGAGCGCCGTACCGAACGCAAATTGATCGCCGACTATTTCGCCACGGCCACGGACGTGATCACGCGCCTGACATCGGACAATCATGCGACGGCCGTCGAAATCGCGCGGATCCCAGAGCGCATTCGCGGCTTCGGGCATGTCAAAGAACGGAACCTCGCTTTGGCGAAGCGCGCCGAGGCCGATTTGTTGCAAAACTTGGCCACCGCGCCGGCCCTGCAAGCAGCCGAGTAGGCGGCGCAGCACCGACGATATTGCATTGCTGCGTTGCATTATTGATAAAGCCCAGTATTTGTGCGGATTTATCGAGAGTGGTTCCGTGATGCACACAGTTTTTGTTGCATCGCAGCACACGGATGCCTATAGTGGCTTTGCAGATAACGGGCATCCCCCGTTCTGCATGCCCTCTAGGGCGTTTCCTCCCTGAACTTGGGCCGTGGCTTCGTGCCACGGCCTTTTTTAGGCGGTGAAGATTCGGACGTGGGTCGGGCTTATTCGGCGGCGCGTGCGAAGGGCGCGACCGATCCGACCGCGCTGATGACGCCCGCCAGCTCCGTACGCAGCCGGCCCAGGCTCTCCGCCGGCGTCAGACGGGCTTCGTCCATATAGAGCTTCCGATTGACCTCAATTTGCAGGGCATGGACGCCGTTCTCCGGCCGGCCGTAATGGCGCGTGGTGAAACCGCCCGCATAGGGGCTGTTGCGGACGACGGTATAGCCGAGATCGATCAGGGCCGACTCCGCGCAATCGGTCAGTTGCGCCATGCACGATGCGCCATGGCAGTCGCCGAGCACCATGTCGATGCCGCGGCTCAAGCCACCCGCTTTCCGAGGCGTCGCGGAGGCGCGCGCCACCGCTTGCGACGGCATGGAATGGCAGTCGAGCAGAATCGCATAGCCGAACTTTTCTTGTGTCGCCCGTATCAGACGCTTGAGCGCTTTGTGGTACGGAAAA
>JANQOH010000024.1 GCA_028289725.1 Alphaproteobacteria bacterium | reverse complement strand
GCGTGCCAGAGAGAAATGCTCTAGGCCGCCGCCGCGACTTGGGCTTTTACGATCTCGGCGTGTCGCGTGCAGGCCGGGCTGGCAAGTTCGACAAACGTATCGGTCACGGCCGCGGGAGGCGGCAAGGTCTGCGGATCTTCCCCGGGCATCGCGGCGGCACGCATGCCTGTGCGAACCACGCCCGGATCGATAATATTCACACGAATGTTTGTCTTGGCAACTTCTTCGGCATAAATTCCGGCGAGCATTTCGACAGCAGACTTGCTCACCGCATAGGCGCCCCAATAGGCCCTTGGCCGCCGTGCCACGCCCGAGGTCACGAACATGACCCGCCCCGCATCCGATTGATGGAGCAGCGCGTCCATGCTGCGGATCAAGCGCCAATTGGCCGTCACGTTCACTTCCATAACCCGGTCCCAGACATGGGGGCGAATGTGGCCGAGCGGACTCATCGTCCCCAACACGGCGGCATTCCCGACCAGAATATCCAGGCGCTGGTGCCGTTCGGCGATGATCCCGCCCAAACGGTCGATCGCTTCGCCGTTGGTTAGGTCGAGGGGGACCATGGTGCCAATGCCGCTCGCCGCATTGATCTTGTCGTTAAGCGATTCAAGCTCGGCTTCCGACCGGGCCACTGCATAGACATGGGCGCCCTCGGCGGCCATGCGTTCCGCGACCGCCGCACCGATGCCGCGCGAGGCCCCGGTGACCAACGCGATACGATCCGAAAGCGCGCCTTTCGCGGCCATCTGACCTAAGCGGATTCAGCCAGGAGGGATAGTTGAACCGGGCCGATACCGCCCTCCGCGTCAGAGAGGGGGATCGGATAGTCGCCGGTAAAGCACGCGTCGCAGAATTGCGGCTGGTCCGGGTCGCGCCCCGCTTCGCCCATGGCGCGGTAGAGGCCATCGGTCGAGATGAATGACAGCGAGTCGACACCTATGTGCGCGGCCATTTCGTCGACGCTCATTTGCGATGCCAGCAATTGATCGCGCGTCGGCGTATCCACGCCGTAGAAGCATGAGTGCGTGGTCGGCGGACTGGCGATCCGCATATGCACTTCGGTGGCGCCGGCGTCGCGCACCATCTGCACAATTTTGATTGACGTCGTGCCGCGCACAATCGAGTCGTCCACCAAGACCACCCGCTTGCCCTTAAGCATTGATCGGTTGGCGTTGTGTTTCAGCTTCACCCCAAGGTGGCGGATTGAGTCGCCGGGTTCGATGAACGTGCGGCCGACATAGTGATTGCGCACGATTCCCAGTTCGAACGGCAAGCCGGCCTCTTCGGCGTAGCCGATGGCCGCCGGCACGCCGGAATCCGGAACCGGGACGATGACGTCCGCCGGAACGCCGTTCTCGCGCGCCAGTTCCGCGCCGATATTCTTGCGCGCTTCGTAGATGCTGCGGCCTTCGATCACACTGTCAGGGCGCGAGAAGTAAATATATTCGAATACGCAGAAGCGCTGCCGGGCGGGTTGAAACGGTTTCAGGCTGGTCACGCCCGTCTCGTCGATCACCACAATCTCGCCGGGCTCGACGTCACGCACGAACTTGGCGCCGATAATATCGAGCGCGCAGGTCTCCGACGTCAGGATCGTTCCGCCATCCAACTCGCCGATCTGCAGCGGGCGCACGCCAAAACGATCCCGCACACCGATCAGCGCCGTATCGGTCAACATGATCAAGGAAAAGGCGCCGTGGAGTTGCCCGAGTGCGTCGACCAAGCAGCCCATGAAGTCGTGCGCCAAACTGGTCGCGATCAAGTGCACGATGACTTCGGTATCCATGGTCGACTGGAAGATGCAGCCGCGCCCAACCAGATCGCGGCGCACCGCCAAGGCATTGGTCAGATTGCCATTATGCGCAAGCGCGACGCCGCCGCCTTCAAGGTCGGCGAAGATCGGCTGCACGTTGCGGAGCACGGTGTCGCCCTGCGTCGAATAGCGAACATGTCCGATGGCGCTGTGGCCGGCCAGCGTTTCAATGACCTGCTGGTTGCTGAAGATGTCGCCCACTTCACCGAGGCTGCGGTGGGTATGGAACACACGCCCGTCATAGCTAACAATGCCGGCGGCTTCCTGGCCGCGATGCTGCAGCGCGTGCAAGCCGAGCGCGGTGTGGGCCGAGGCCTCCGGATGACCGAACAGGCCGTAGATGCCGCACTCTTCGCGCAGCTTGTCGTCGTCCAGGGGGTGCCCGATCGTATTCATGGTGCGCTTATTGAGCCTGCTCGGGGGTTTCGGTTTCAACGGGCGCCTCGAGCGCTTCGCTTTCGATTAAGTTCTCGACGGCCCGGTCTTCGGATTCCGTATAGCCTTGATCTTCCGCTGCCGCGTCCGGGGCCGGGACGGCGACCGGCGGCTGCGCGAGCGTTTCCACTTCCGCTTCGCTGGCGCCATTGGACGCGCCGGCGTTCGCGCCGCCACGCATGTCGTCGGTGATCGACTGTGGCAAGTTCAGAATGTCTTCGGGCAAGGCGGCGGCAATCAGATTGGCCGAATATTCGATGATCGGCAGCGCGCGTGCGCCCGAAACCCATTCGGGTCGTTGCTCCTCACCGTCTTTCCACATGGTGTACTGGCCAACCAGGAAAGCGAGCGCGATGATCAAAACGCCGCGCGCCACGCCAAACAAAAACCCAAGCGACCGGTCCAGCGCGTTGAGCGGGCTGTCTTTCACTTGCACGACGATCGCATGAATGATCAGCCAAAACACCACCAGCGAAACCAGGAACACGCCACCAATGGTCGCGCCATCGACCAGCCAATCCGCCGGTAAATAGGGTTCGACGTAGGGGCGGACATGCGGATAGGCAAAATACGTCACCACCACGGCGCCGCCCCAACCGGCGATCGCCAAAATCTCGCGCACGAAGCCGCGATAAAACGCGAACACCGCGGACAGCAGCACCAGCACGACGACCACGATGTCGACAATATTGAATGGCTGTTGCTCCATCAGTCCCCCCGTTCGCAATCGTGCTTAGCGCGCCAGTGCCGATCGGACCGCCGGTTCGCCGAGCACGCCGATAAGATCTTGCAACCGGCTGAGTTCGATGAGCTCGAGCGGTGACCGCTGCGCGGTCCGCGATGGTGGCAACAGTGCTTTTTCAAAGCCAAGTTTCGCTGCCTCCTTAAGGCGCGCCTCGGTTTGCGCCACCGGTCTCACCTCGCCGGACAAGCCAACTTCGCCAAAAACCACGGCCCGCTGCGGCACCGGGCTATCGGTCAACGACGACACCAAGGCCGCCGCGACGGCCAAATCCGCCGCCGGTTCGCCAATTTTCAGGCCGCCGGCGACGTTCAGATATACATCACTGCCGGCAAGAGCAAGGCCGCAGCGCGCGTCGAGGACCGCCAAAACCATGGCCAGCCGGGCCGTATCCCAGCCGACAACCGCCCGGCGCGGGGTGCCGAGCGGGGTTGGGGCCACCAGCGCCTCAATCTCCACCAGGACCGGTCGGGTGCCCTCCAGGCCCGCGAAAACCGCCGCGCCGGTCACGGGTTCGGCCCGATCGGTCAAAAAGAGCCCGGAGGGGTTGGCGACCTCTTCCAGGCCGCCATCGGTCATCGAAAACACGCCAATCTCGTCCGTGGCGCCAAACCGGTTTTTCACGGCGCGCAAGATCCGGAATTGATGGCCGCGCTCGCCCTCGAAATAAAGTACCGCGTCGACCATGTGTTCGAGCACGCGAGGCCCGGCTATTTGCCCATCTTTGGTCACGTGACCCACCAGCAGCAGCACCGTGCCGCGCCGCTTGGCCAGCCGGATGAGCTCCTGCGCCGATGAGCGCACTTGGGCGACTGTGCCCGGCGCAGAGTCCAGGCTGTCGACATACATGGTCTGGATCGAATCGATCACCAGCACTTGCGGTGCGTCGCCGCCATCCAAGGTCGCGACGATATCGCGGACGCTGGTCGCGGATACGAGACCAACCGGTGCGTCAGACAGGGACAAGCGTCCGGCCCGCAAACGCACCTGTTCGTCCGATTCTTCGCCCGAAACGTACACCGTGCGCGCGCCGGCGCGGGCCAACGCCGCCGTCGCTTGGAGCAAGAGCGTGGATTTCCCGATCCCCGGATCACCGCCGACCAGGATCGCCGATCCCGCGACCAAGCCGCCGCCAAATACCCGGTCGAGTTCGTTCATGCCGGTGGCCAGCCGCGGCGTCGGTTCCGTGCGCTCGGTCAGCGTGCCGATATCGACGCGCTTGCCCTTGCCCTTGCCGAGTCCCTTGGGCACCGATTCCGGTGACGCTTCTTCGACCAAGGTGTTCCAGGCGCCGCAGGACTCGCATTTGCCGCCCCATTTGGCGTGCACGGCGCCGCACGCCTGGCACACATAGCGCGTGGTTGCGCGCGCCAACCGGATCACCAACGACCGTTAGAGAACGATAAGACCCCGGCGCATGTCACTGGGCGCGCACTTCCATTTGGATTGGTCCATCCGCATGACCGTGGACGAATTGGTCGACATAAGGGTTATCGGAACTGTCGACGTCCTCGGTCGGCCCGATCCAAATAATCTTGCCCTTGTAGAGCATGGCAATGCGATCGGCGATTTTGCGCGCACTGGTCATGTCGTGCGTAATCGACAGGGTCGTGGCTCCAAGGTCGCGCACGCATTTGACGATTAGGTCGTTGATCACGTCGGCCATGATCGGGTCGAGACCGGTGGTCGGTTCGTCGAAGAAAATAATATCCGGTTCGGCCGCGATGGCGCGCGCCAGCGCGACGCGTTTCTGCATGCCGCCGGAAAGCTCGGCCGGAAACAAGTCGCCGACTTCGGCGCCCAATCCCACCGCCGCGAGTTTCTCGATCGCCGTCGCTTTGGCCTCGTCGCGTG
>JANQOH010000005.1 GCA_028289725.1 Alphaproteobacteria bacterium | reverse complement strand
TGCTCGATTCCGACGACTACTACCAGTTCGAAGGCGGCCTGACCGCCACAATCCGCCACCTGGATCAGCAACCGACCGTCTATCACAACGACCATTCACGGCCCGAGACGCCGCGCGTGCGCACCTTGGAAGAGGAAATCGGCCGCCTTGTGCGCGCCCGCGTCGTCAACCCGAAATGGATCGCCGGCGTGATGCGCCACGGCTACAAAGGCGCGTTCGAAATGGCGGCGACGGTGGACTATCTGTTCGCGTTCGCCGCTACGGCACGCGCCGTGTCGGACCATCATTTTGACGCGGTGTACGATGCCTATCTCGGCGACCAGGCGGTGCAGGACTTCTTGCAAGAGAACAATCCGGCAGCCGCGCGCGAAATGGCCGAGCGTTTATTGGAAGCGCAGGAACGCGGCCTGTGGAAACCGCGCTCCAACGCGGCCGGGCATCACCTCACCGTCTTGGCCGGACGCATTGTGGAGCAAGCCGGATGACCGATCGCCCGACCGAAGATGACATCAACGCGCGCGCCAATGAGAAAGCGCGGAAGAAAAAGGCCGCGCGCGACAAGATGCTCGCGACCAAGACAATCGAAAAAGGTCTGCTGATCGTTCACACGGGCAAAGGCAAGGGCAAGTCCACGGCGGCGTTTGGCCTGGCGGCCCGCGCGATTGGCAACGGCATGAAGGTCGGTATCGTGCAATTCGTCAAAGGCAAGTGGGAGACCGGCGAACGCGTCGTGCTGGAGAAATTTCCAGACCAGGTGACCATCCGCACCATGGGCGAAGGCTTCACTTGGGAAACCCAAGACCGCGCCCGCGACATCCGCGCGGCCGAGGCTGCCTGGGAAACCTCGAAAGAGATGATCGAGGCGAGCCGCGGCGACGATCCGGCCTATGACATGGTGATTCTCGACGAGCTGAATATCGTGCTGCGCTATGACTATTTGCCGATTGACGAGGTGCTTAGTGTCCTAAGCAAGAAGCCGGACAACCTGCATGTCGTCGTCACGGGCCGCAACGCGAAAGATTTGCTGATCGAAGCTGCTGACTTGGTCACGGACATGACCATGGTCAAACATCCGTTCCGCGCCGGCGTCAAGGCGCAGAAAGGCATCGAGTTTTGACCACCCCGGCGATCATGTTGCAGGGCACTGGCTCGGACGTAGGCAAATCGCTGTTGGTCGCCGGCCTGTGCCGCGCCTTCGCCAAGCGCGGCACAAAAGTGCGGCCGTTCAAGCCGCAGAACATGTCGAACAATGCGGCCGTGACGCAAGACGGCGGCGAAATCGGCCGAGCCCAAGCGCTCCAGGCGCGCGCCTGCGGCGTACCATTGAGTCGCGACATGAACCCGATCCTGCTCAAGCCGCAGTCGGAGATCGGCGCGCAGGTGGTGGTGCATGGTTGCGTGCGCGGCAACGCCCGCGCGACCGACTATCACACGCTCAAGCCTGAGCTGCTGGACCGCGTCCTGGAGAGCTTCGACCGGTTGAGCGACGAGGCCGATTTGATCGTCGTCGAAGGGGCCGGCAGCCCGGCGGAAGTGAATTTGCGTGCCGGCGATATCGCCAATATGGGCTTTGCAGAGGCCGCATCCGTCCCCGTCGTGCTGGTCGGCGATATCGAACGCGGCGGCGTGATCGCGCAACTGGTCGGCACCTGGGATTTGCTCGACGACGCCGACCGCGCATGGCTCAAGGGCACGATCGTCAATAAGTTTCGCGGCGACCCGTCGCTGTTCGACGCGGGCCTTACGGTGATCGAAGACCGCACCGGGCTACCGTGTTTCGGTGTCGTCCCGCATTTCAGCGCCGCACGCCGCTTGCCAGCCGCAGGCGCCGTGGCGGTCGGCAGCTATCGCGCCGAAGCAGATCGGGCCACCAAGATCGTGGTACCGGTGTTGCCGCGCATTGCGAATTTCGACGATCTCGACCCCTTGATCGCCGAGCCTGACGTGACGGTCGAGATGGTGCGGAGCGGCACCGCACTACCCGGTGACGCGGATCTTATCATCTTGCCCGGGTCGAAATCGACCCTCGCCGATCTCGCCGCCTTGCGGGAAGAAGGCTGGGACATCGACATTCTGGCGCACCACCGGCGCGGCGGCGCCGTGCTCGGCATTTGCGGCGGCTATCAGATGCTCGGTCGTCGCATCAGCGACCCCGACGGTTTGGAAGGACCGCCCGGCGGTGCATCTGGACTTAGCTTGCTCGATATCGAGACGACCTTAGAACCGCGCAAGACTCTTGAGGAGACGCCTGGCACGGAGTGCGCTTCCGGCTTACCGGTAGCAGGCTATCATATGCATATGGGCCGGACCGAGGGTCCGGGCCTCAGAGCTCCGATGCTCCGGCTGGCGGATACCGACGATGGTGCCGTATTGGCCGACGGCCTTGTTCAGGGCTGCTACTTGCACGGCCTGTTCGCGGCCGACGCGTTTCGCCATGCGTTTCTTGACCGGCTCAAGAACCGGGAACACTCCGGCATTGCCTATGAACAAGAAATCGAACAGACGCTCGACGCGCTGGCGGCACACCTTGAACGCAATCTCGATGTCGAGGGCTTGTTGGAGGTCGCCCATGCACGGTGACCATTTACAGCAATGCCGCAACAGCGACCAAAATGGCGGCGGCGCCACCGGTCCACATGTACAGCCGCTGCGCCGCACGAATATCGTCGGCGGTCGCCTCCTTTCGGCCATCGCCGAGCCACGGATCATTGACCGTTTCAGCGCCATAGCGGCGTGGACCGGCCAGCGCCAGCCCCAGCGCGCCGGCCATCGCGGCTTCCGGCCAGCCGGCGTTGGGCGATCGATGCTTCGCCGCGTCGCGCCGCATCACGCGCCAAGCGCTACCACCTTTCGTGCCCGGCGCGACGCTTGCCGCAAGGCAGAACAACAGGCCGGAAAGGCGCGCCGGCACCCAGTTCGCGATATCATCCAATCGCGCCGCCGCCTTGCCGAACCACAAATAGCGTCCGTCGCGATATCCGATCATGCTGTCGAGGGTGTTGATCGCCTTATACGCGGCAAGTCCCGGCAAGCCGAGCAATGCATACCAAAATATCGGCGCCACCACGCCGTCGGCAAAATTCTCGGCCGCCGACTCGATCGCGGCGCGGGCGACGCCGTGGGCATCGAGCGTCTCCGGATCGCGCCCGACAATCTGCGCGACGGCACGCCGGCCCTCTTCGACGCTTTCGGCGAGACCCGCCGCGACCGCGCCAACCGCATCATACAATCCGCGATAGGCGATCAACGTGCTCGCCAAAACGGCCTCAGCCAGCCAGCCAAATGGGATTTGGCGCACCAACCAACTTACCGCCCACGCCACGAGGGCAACCACCGCGACTGCTGCAACTGTGGTCGCAAGACCGGCCCAGAAACGGTAGCGATCGGTTTGAAGTCGGTCGTTAAAGCGCCGCTCGAACCATACGACCATCGCACCGATCACCACCACCGGGTGCGGGACGCGGCGGTACAGAGGGGCTGGGTCGCCAAGCCAAGCGTCGATCGCCAAGGCGGCGAGCAATACCGTGAATATATCGATGCCGGGAACAAGGGCTGGCAAGCCAGGCGCAAACATGGCGCGACAATGCGGACGCGCTTGGCCCCGGTCAACGCCGCAAACCAGAACGGACCAATAGCATGAGCGAAAAAATCGGTGTGATGGTGTGCGGCCACGGCAGTCGCGACCCGGAGGCGGTATCCGAATTCGAAGCCGTCGCGCACGGCATCACCGAACGGCTGCCGCAGTATGATGTCGACTCCGGCTTTCTGGAATTCGCCACGCCGATTATTCGCGACGGGTTGGACCGTCTTCGCGAAGCCGGTAACGATCGCATTCTCGCTGTGCCCGGCATGCTGTTTGCGGCCGGCCACGCGAAGAACGATATCCCGTCCGTGCTCAATACCTACGCCGCGCAGCATGACGGCCTGCGCATCGACTATGGCCGTGAACTCGGCATTGACGTGAAGCTGATCCGCGCTGCCGGCGCGCGCGTGGAGGAAGCATTAGCGTCAGTGGATGACAGCATCCCACGCGAGGAAACCGTGCTGGTGGTCGTCGGGCGGGGCGCGTCCGACCCCGACGCCAACTCCAACGTCGCGAAAGTCATGCGTCTGCTCTGGGAAGGCCTTGGCTTCGGTTGGGGTGAGACAGCGTATTCGGGCGTCACGTTTCCGTTGGTCGAACCGGCGCTCGACCACGTCGCACGCCTCGGCTACCGGCGCGTGGTCGTGTTCCCCTACTTTCTGTTCACCGGCGTGCTAGTGAAACGCATCTATCACTACACAGATGTCGTCGCGGAGCGGAACCCGGACATCGAATTCGTCAAGGCGCCTTATCTGAACGATCACCCGTTGGTGCTCGATGCTTTCGCCGAACGGGTTCAGGAGATTCTCGACGGCACGAATGTCATGAACTGCCAGCTGTGCAAATACCGTGAACAGGTGCTCGGCTTTGAAACCGAAGTCGGTTTGCCACAAGAGAGCCATCATCACCATGTCGAAGGCATTGGCGTTGGCGGAGACCAATCGGCGCAAAGCCATTCTCACAGTCGTGATCATCACCACCACCATGGTCATTCGCATGGCAACGGCCATCACCATCCGTATCCCCACGCGGATCACCCTCTGGGCCCCCGCAGCATGAAGCCGACGGCGGGAAAATGAAAACGCCTACCACACATTCTGGCTCGGAGAGCTATCACCCCCATCCAACCTTCCCCCATCAAGGGAGAAGGCTTTCAATGGATCGCGCGCACCTCCAGAGTCCTCGCCCTCGATGGGCGAGGGTTTGGGTGGGGGTGGTCCGCGCCGCTGCCGCGGTGACGGCGGAATGAATGCGCGGTTCGACTATATCCGCGATCCAGACGCGATCTATCGGACTTCGTTCGAGACGATCCGCGCGGAAGCAAGGCTCGACGGCTTGCCCGAAGACGTCGCCACCGTGGCCGTGCGTCTGATCCACGCCTGCGGCATGCCGGATATTGTCGATGGCTTGGCGTATTCGGATGACGTCGTATCAGCAGCGCGTGACGCACTTGCCGGCCGTGCGTCAATTCTCGTGGACAGCCAAATGGTCGCCAGCGGAATCATCGCGCGCCGACTTCCCGCGAACAACACCATCATTTGCACGCTCAACGAACCGGGCGTTATTGAACAAGCTCGGGGCAAGGCGACGACACGCTCGGCAGCGGCCGTCGACCTTTGGCGGGATCACCTGG
>JANQOH010000412.1 GCA_028289725.1 Alphaproteobacteria bacterium | reverse complement strand
GGCCCATTCGGAGAGCGGGCAAAACGGCTTCCGCGACTTGGTCGCGAAGGTCATCGGGTTTATCGACATGCCGCGCGAACGTTTTGACGAGCCGTTGGACATAAACGGCACGGCGTTCCAGCAACGAGTGTGGCGCGCTTTGCGCGACATTCCGGTTGGTCAAACCGCAAGCTATGCCGACATCGCCGAACGGATCGGCGCGCCTGGCGCGGTGCGCGCGGTTGCGCGGGCGTGCGCGGCGAACGAGCTTGCCGTGGTGGTCCCCTGCCATCGCGTGTTGCGGCAAGACGGCACCTTGTCCGGTTATCGTTGGGGTGTTGCGCGCAAACGCGCGTTGCTCGAACGCGAGGCGGCGGCATGAACGCGCCGACGGGAACCACACGGAGCGCGAAGGCGGCCCGGTCTCCGGCCGACCGAGTCGCGCGGTACGACTGGGCGCGCATCGCGGAGGCGCTGGACACGGTCGGATTTGCGCGTCTGGAGAAGCTCTTGACGCCGCGAGTCTGCGAACGGATCGCGCAGTATTACGACGATGACGACCGCTTTCGCAGTCATATTCACATGGCCCGCCACGGATATGGTCGGGGCGAGTACAAATATTTCGCCTATCCCTTGCCGGACCCAATCGGGCCGCTGCGCGCCGCGTTCTATGCGCGGCTCGCACCCATCGCCAACCGTTGGTGCGAACGCCTCGGCATCGACATGCGATATCCGGCGGCGCACGCGGCATTTCTCAAGCAATGTCATGCGGCGGGACAAATGCGGCCAACGCCGCTGGTGCTCCGCTACGGGCCCGGCGACTACAACTGTCTGCACCAAGACCTGTACGGTGACCTCGCGTTTCCGCTGCAGGTCGCGGTGCTGTTATCGGGACCGGGCACCGATTTCACGGGCGGCGAATTCGTGCTGACCGAGCAACGGCCGCGCCGTCAGTCACGCGCGTCAGTCGTGCCGCTCGGCCAAGGCGATGCCGTGGTTTTTGCGGTCAACCATAGACCGGTCGACGGCGCGCGCGGCGCCTATCGCGTCACCATGCGCCACGGGGTCAGTTCTATCCGTTCAGGTCACCGCCACACGCTCGGCCTGATCTTCCATGACGCGGCATAGAAAAAGGGGTTGGCGCCGCGCATTTCTCGCTAGAGCTTCGTTAGGGTAAGGTCCGGTCGTTCAAAAATTGCGGTCGCATGGCACGGGAGGGCGTTGTGGCGGAGCGTGTGAAGATTGTGGTGCCCGGGGACAATCCGCTGCAGATCGCGGGGTCGCCCAATCTGGCGCGGTTGGAGCCGTATGGCGACGTCACGATTTTTGACAAGCAGCCGACGAGCCATGAGGAAAAAGTCGAACGCGCCCGGGATGCCGACATCATCATCAATTCGCGCGGCGCGGTGACCTGGCGTGAGGCGGAACTGCGCGCGTTGCCGAAACTCCGCATGATCACCACCTGCTCGATCGGCACCGACATGATCGACCTCGGCACGGCGAAGGATCTCGGCGTCGTGGTTTCCAACCAGCCGGGCCGGACGGCGCCGGCGGTCGCCGAGCATCTGTTTGCGATGATGTTCGCGGTCGGCAGGCGCCTGGCGTTTCAGACCGCCGAGGTGAAGGCGGGGCGCTGGACCCGCAAATTGAATGTGTCGCTCCAAGGCAAGGTGCTTGGCATTGTCGGCACCGGGGCGGTCGGCGCCGAGATGGCGCGCTTGGGTCGTGCCATCGGCATGGACGTCATCGCTTGGACGTTTAATCCGTCGCCCGCGCGCGCCGCCGACCTCGGCGTGCGGTTTGTCGAGTTTGACGACCTGTTGCGGGAAGCGGACGTGGTCAGCCTGCATGTCAAATTGACCGACGATTCGCGCCGTCTCATCGGGGCGCGCGAACTCGCGCTGATGAAAGACGACGCCATGCTCATAAACGGCGCGCGTGGTGATGTGGTCGACATGGCGGCCTTGCGAGACACGTTGATGGCGGGACGGCTGACCGGCGCCGGGTTGGACGTCTATCCCCAGGAACCGATCGACGCCAAAGATCCGATCCTCGATTGCGAACAGGTGGTGCTCACGCCGCACGCGGCGGATTGGACCGCCGAGGCAACCGAACTCCTGAACGAGGGCGCGGTCGACAATGTGATCGCCTTTCTGGAAGGCAGGCCCCAGCATAACGTGGCGATTTAGGGTCCGAAACGCCGGCGCCCCGGGAACCCGGGCCTATATCAAGCCGTCCCGGCGGAGTGCACCGGAAATGTGCCGCGCCGCTTGAGTGGCCGGACCCTCCGGCCTAATTTGGGTAGGGGGGAGCGAGAGGAATCGGCATGGCTCAAGCCAGGCGCCGCTTGGCCGCGATTTTGGCGGCGGATGCGGCGGGATATTCGCGTCTTATGGCGGCGAACGAGGAGGCGACGATTGCCGCGCTCCGAGATTCGCGCGCGTTGTTTCGCGCCGCCATCGAGGCGCGGGGCGGCCGCGTGGTGGACACGGCGGGCGATAGCATCTTGGCGGTGTTCGATAGTGTGGTGGAGGCGGTCCGCGCCGCGAACGAAGTCCAAGACCAATTGCGCGACCGCGCCGCCAATCAGACCGACGCGCAGCCCATGTCCTTTCGGATCGGGGTCAATTTAGGCGACATCGTCGAAGAAGACGATGGCTCGGTCTACGGCGACGGCGTCAACATTGCGGCGCGGCTGGAGGGCTTGGCGGAACCAGGCGGAATTGTGGTCGGCGATCTTGCGCGCCAAACGATCGGCGACAGGGAAGAGATCGCCTTCGTTGATGTTGGCGAACACCAAGTCAAGAACATCGCCCAACCCGTGCGGGCCTTCGCGGTGGTGCGCGATGGAACCGGTCGGGTTTCGACGAGCGGCAAACAACAGGCCGGTTCGCGGCGTTTTGTCGCGGTGTTCGTCGCCGCCGCTTTGGTTTTCGCCGGCATCGTGGCCTGGCAATCCAAAGTGCTTTTGGAGCGTAAAGCGGCCAAAGAAGCCGCCGAGCAAACCGAAACAATCCCGGTGGCCGAGGCGCCGCTGACGCTACCCGAAGGCCCATCGATCGCCGTACTACCGTTCGAAAATCTGTCGAACGATGCCGAGCAGAACTACTTCGCGGATGGCGTCACTGAGGAGATCATCACCGCGCTGACGCGATTTAGCAATCTGTTCGTGTTGGGGCGTGACACGACATTCCAATATCAAGGCGAGACGGTTGATATTGACCGGCTGCGCGACGAACTGGGCGTCCGATATGTGCTGCTGGGCAGCGTCCGGCGCGCCGGTGATCGCGTGCGTGTGTCGGCGCGGCTCGTGCAAGCCGAGGATGGCGCGCAGCTTTGGGGTGACAACTATGAGCGCGACCTGAGCGTCGATGGAATTTTCGC
>JANQOH010000490.1 GCA_028289725.1 Alphaproteobacteria bacterium | reverse complement strand
ACGGACGCTTGGCGCGTCTGTTGCGCGCGACCAGCGAGTTCGGCGTGCAACTCGACTCACTCGCCGACATCGTCAATTTCGGCGTCGCACCCGCGATGGTGCTGCACATTTGGGTGCTCTCGGACATTCGTGGCGCGGGCTGGGGTCTGGTGCTGTTCTTCGCGGTGTGCTGCGCGCTCCGGTTGGCGCGCTTCAATGTCGCGGCGACCAGCGAAACGCCGCCTGAGACCTCACCCCGCTTTTTCACCGGCATGCCCGCGCCCGCTGGATGCGGCGTCGCGGTCTTGCCGATCCTGCTGTCATTCGAACTCGGTGAGGGTTGGTGGACGAATCCGTATGTCGTCGCCGCGCACTTGCTGGTCGTGGCACTGCTGATGGTCAGCCGCGTGCCGACTTTCAGCTTCAAAGCCGTCAAGCTGCGCCACGAGCATGTGCTCCCGGCCATGGTCATCATGGCGGCGCTCGCCGCGCTCACCGCGACTTACTTGTGGTGGGTGCTGTTAGTGGTCGAATTCGCCTACATCTTCTCGATCCCGCTCAGCATCCGCGCCCACGCCCGCGACGAAGCCGCGAAGGCGGAAGCGGCTTCGACGTCAAAGAAAAAGACCAAAACCTAGCTAGATTGTCGCCCCGGCCACCGAGCCGGGGTCCAGGGACACCAGAGGAACCGACAGCGATTGTGCACGTCATCCGCTGGATCCCGGATCAAGTCCGGGATGACGTTTAGGAGGGTTTGACGCCCGTACCGATGCGGACGTGGGCTTTGACGCGGTAGCGGTCGCCGTCGAGATATCGGGCGAAACCCTGTTCGATGCGGTCGTCGAGCGCGGCGCGCCGATCGGCATCCAGGCCCGCCAGTTCTTCCGCGAATGACATCTCGACATTCGCTTCCCAGAATTTCGATCCCGCGGGCGGGCTCGCGTCAAATTTCAGCTCTTGTTCTTCGACATCGGCGAACCCGGCTTCGGACATCATGTCCGCGAGCAAGCCACCGCTGCCGAAGCGGAATTGCGGCAG
Organism: Alphaproteobacteria bacterium; assembly: GCA_028289725.1. Classification (GTDB taxonomy): domain Bacteria; phylum Pseudomonadota; class Alphaproteobacteria; order UBA7887; family UBA7887; genus JAKZSU01. The sequence goes on along the minus strand of JANQOH010000490.1, from coordinate 14,904 downwards.
ATCGGGCACCGGACCGAGATCGAAAAATGCGCGCGCTTCGTGCTGAATGACATCGAAGAGCGTGGTGTCCTGCATCGGACCCCAAACCATCCACGCGGTCCGACCGCCTGGCTTGAGCACACGCAGCGCCTCGCGAAAGGCCTGCACTGGATCGGGCACGAACATGATGCCGAACCGGCAGGTCACCCGGTCGAAGCGCCCATCGGGAAATCCGAGCGCCTCCATGTCGGCGACTTCGCAAGAGAGTTGCGACAGGCCGGCGTCCGCCGCTCGCCGGCGCATGCCCTCCAACATGTCGTCGAGCAAATCGGTCGCGGTCAGATGGCCGTCGGCGCCGACCGCTCGCGCGATTGTCAGCGCCGGTTCGCCCGCGCCGGACGCCAAGTCAAGAACCTGCATGCCGGGCTCAATGCTGGCGGCTTCAATGAGCGGCTCATTGAACCGCCGCGCCATTTTCTCGACACGCTCGGCCCATTTGTTCCAGGCCGGTGCGCGGGCCGTCCAATTGCGCGCGACATCGTCCTTGTCGACGGGCGAAAGCGCCACGATCGATCTAGTTGCCGTAGCGGCGGTAGACGAACTCCGGCGCTTCGGTCATCGCTTCCTGAAGCGGTTCGTCGAGGACGTGGCGATCAGGCGACAGTGCGCATGCCGGATCGGTCGCCGCGGCGTTGCCGACCAATGCAAAGGCTTGGCAGCGGCAGCCGCCCCAATCAATCTCTTTGCGGTCGCAGCTCTGACACGGCTCCGGCATCCAATCAGTGCCGCGGAATTTGTTGAAAGCTTCCGAGTTTTCCCAGATCCAACCGAGCGACTTGTTGCCGACCGTGTCGAAGTCTAGATCCTCGATCGACTCTGCCGCGTGGCAGGGCAACACTTTGCCGGAAGGCGTGATGTTGATGAATTGCCGGCCCCAGCCGCCCATGCAGGATTTCGGCCGCTGGGCGTAGTAATCGGGCACGACAAAATCGAACGCCAGCACGCCTTTTAGCCGTTCGCGCGCTTCCTCGACGATACGCACCGCTTCGTCGAGCTGCTCGCGTGTCGGCAGGAACGCCGCACGGTTTCTCAGGGCCCAGGCGTAATACTGCACCTGCGCGACCTCAATGCGCTCGGCGTCGAGATCAACCGCCATCTGAATCATGTCTTCCAGATGATGCAGATTTTGCCGGTGCATGACCGCGTTGACGGTGAGCGGAAGATCGACCTCGCGCACCCAGCGCGCTGCCTGTTTCTTCTTCTCGAGGCCGTTCTTGTAGCCGGAAACGAAATCGCTCAGTTCCGGCGTCGAGTCTTGAAACGAAATCTGCACGTGGTCCAAGCCGGCATCCGCGAGCTTTTGGATCCGCTCCTTGCTCAACAGGACTGCGGACGTAATTAAGTTGCTGTACAAACCAATTTTGCTTGCGTGCGCGACCAGCTCTTCCAAGTCTTGGCGCACCGTCGGCTCACCGCCCGAAAAATGGATGTGCAGGACGCCCATGTCGACCGCTTCATCCATCACCCGGATCCAATCCTTGGTCGCGATTTCGCCTTTCACGCGTTCGAGTTCGACCGGATTGGAACAATAGGGGCACTGCAACGGACAGCGGTGGGTCAATTCCGCGAGCACCGCGTAGGGCACCAACTTATTCGGATTGCCGCCGCCTTTGGCTTCTGTTTGTTCGATTACGTCGGTCATGACACGATAAATCCTTTGTCGGCCAGGCCCTGCAGCATGGCGGTGACGTCTGTATGGATCGCCTCGCGCGGTGCCTGGTCGAACTTGGTGGCGAGGACATCGACGACATCGACCAAGGACCGTTCGCCATCGCACAGCGAGACCACTTCGTAGGCGATCTCGTCGAGTTCGAAGACGCGCTCGGGCGCCAAAATGATCCACTTGTCGCGCGGCTTATCAAAGCGCAGCTTGGCGTGGCGCGGCAGCTTCGGCGTCGAGCTATCGTCGATGACCAGCCGTTCGGTCACGCGCTCAGTCCTTGCGGTCGTCGGGCACGAAGGCGCCGGGTGGAATTAAGCCCGGCTCGACATAGGCGTAGTGCAGCGCATCAAGCTGCGCCCACAGCACGTCGGTCTTGAAGCGGATCGCGTTAAGCACCGCCTCCTGCTTCTCGCGCGTATGGGCTTCGCGGATCACATAGTCGCGGCCGAATTCGGCGTCTTTCGGCGCTTCGCCGAGCCGCTTCTTGAAGTAGGCGAGGGCGTAGTCGTCCGCCCAGTCATAATGCTCGGACAGGCCGGCGATGCGCTCCTTGTGGATTGTCGGCGCGAACAACTCGGTCAGCGACGAGGCGACCATCTCGAGTTCGGGCCGTTCGGCGACGAAATTGACATAGGCATCGACCGCGAAACGCGTGCCGGGCAGCAGCCCTTCTGTCGAAGTGACATAATCACGATCCAAGCCCAACCGGTCGATCAGCTGGAGATAGCGGCTGATCCCGCCGGTCTCGACCTCGACGCCGTCATGGTCGAGCACGCGCGAGCGCCAGGCAAGCCGCATGTCCGGCGTGCGCAGCCGCGCCATCAAGGTCAGGTCCTTGCGCGGAATGCTTGCCTGATAATAGTAGCGGTTGAGCGCCCAGGCCTGGATCTGGCCGTGGTTCAGCTCGCCGCCATGCAACATTTTGTGGAACGGATGCAGGCTATGATAGCGCTCGCGGCCAATCTGCTGCATCGCGTCGGAGAATTCGTCGGGCGTCATCAGCCGGTCTTCCGGCACATCCAGGTCATACCAATGGGTCGGCTTAATCTGCGCCACCGCACTGCTCATATCGTGATCTCCATACCGTCATACGACACTTCCCAACCGTGCTTCGCCACTTCGGCCCGTTCCGGGCTGTCGTCGAGCAGGATCGGGTTGGTCGTGTTGATGTGAATGAATATCTTCCGCTCCACATCGAGATCCTCGAAGGCCGCCACGGTGCCATCGTCGCCGGAGACGCTCATATGGCCCATCCGCTTGCCGGTCTTCACGCCGACATTCGAGCGGATCATTTCATCATCAACCCACAGGGTACCATCAAACAGCACCAAAGGCGCGCCGCGCACGCGGTCGGCCAGCCAATCGGGCATGGACGCGCAACCGGGGATATAGAAAGCCTGGGTTTTTCCTGATGCGTCCCGAATTTCGAGCGCAATGGTGTCTTCGCCAACCGCCCCGGTCTCGACCGGTTTGCTGGTGTCTTCCAGCCACAGCGCGATCTTGCCGGGCACAGCGAAGGGGAGAACGACCACGCCGCTCTTGCTGCCATCCGGGCAGATCAGCTCGGTCGGTTCGTCGAGCGTCAGCGGTTTGCGGTCGACAAAATCCGGATTCAGCACGTTGAAAATGCTGTTCGCCTTCAGCACGTCGAGCACCTTCGGCGTCGCGTACAGACTGAGCGGCTGCGACTCGCGCAAATTCAGCAAGCCCGCCGTGTGATCGACATCCGCGTTGGTCAGCACCACGCCGTTGATCGGGCTGTCACGCAGGCCGTTCTTCGGATGCAGAATGTCGTTGTCGTTGATTTGTTTGCGCAAGTCGGGCGAAGCGTTGCACAGAAACCAACGCGCGCCATCGGCGCTCACCGCAATCGAGGATTGGGTCCGCTGTTGCGCCGCCGGATCGTCCTGGCGGGCGCGCCGGCTATTGGGATGATTACAGTTCCACTGGGGATACCCGCCACCGGCGGCGGAGCCCAGAACGCGGATGTGCATATATCCACCTCCGAATGTTCACGGCAGCCTTACCGCCGGCGTCGGGTTTACACGAAAAACTCGTGCCCTGGGCCTAGAGGTCGGCGCAGGCGTAGCAGTTGATTTCGAGGCCAACCGCGATCTCACGAACAACAGGAGTGCTCCACATGAGAGAATCCCTCCACTGAGACGTTTAGTGTTTTGCAACACACCGCTCGGCCGTCCGAGCAGCACGCCGAACATAGGAAGTCGAAAGCGGCGATTTAAGCTATAGTCCCAATCGCGTTTCCCAATACCCATATGGTTTGGGGTCATTTACACCTAATTCCTTTAGAACCATGCCTTTTTCCGCGATTCCCGCAAAAATCTGCACAGTTTTGAGCCTTTTTTGGGTTCTGGCCGTGGCCGCCCCGGCCCAAGCCGAGACCGTGCCGCCGATTGTCGACGTCGCCTGGCTCCAGGAGCGCGTTTGCGGGCCGGATCTCAAGGTGCTCGACCTCCGCCGGTCGCGCCAAAATTTCGAGGCGGAGCACGTGCCCTGCGCGGTCCATAGCGACTACTACCAAGGCGGCTGGCGCGGCACCGTCAACGGTGTGGAGAACATGATCCCGCCGGTCCCAAGGCTCGAAAATCTCATCGGTAACTTGGGGATTTCGAACGATAGCCACGTGGTGCTCGTGACCGCTGCGCTCGACATGTTCTCGCCGGCGGAGGTGGCGCGCGTCTTCGTGATCTTCCGCTATCTCGGCCACGACAAGGTGTCGATCCTGGATGGCGGCATCGGCGCTTGGACGGCGGAATGGGACAACGACATTGAAGTCGGCCCGGTCTCGCCCGAACCGGCTAGCTTCACGGCAAGCCCGCGCACCGACATGATTGCGACGCGCGCCGATGTCGAGGCGGCGATTGCCGACGGCACGCCGCTGATCGACATGCGCTCGCACGACCACTTTCTCGGCATCAACAGCACGCGCGTGGTCGTCCGCCCAGGAACCATTCAAGGCGCCGTCAACATCCCCATGACCTGGATCGTGGTGAACGAGGAACTGTCCTTTCGCACGCCCAATCAGCTCCGCACATTGTGGGCACAGGCCGGCGTGCCATCGGACGGGCCACAAATCCTTTTTTGCAATTCAGCGCTTGAAAGCTCGATCGGCTGGCTGGCCGCCAACATGCTGCTCGGCAACGGCCAAGCCAAACTTTATGACGGCTCTCTTGCCGAATGGTCGGTCGATGTCGAATTGCCGATGGATCTGAAAGTACCATTGAAGTGAGCCGTGTCTTCCACCATTGGATTAATGAGGAATGACCGCAAATGTGTCGACACGGAAGCGGTTCATCCGAGTAGACTTGTCGGAAACTGCGCTTCGCCGGATCTTGTGTATAAGGCAGAAATGACCACGCTATCTCTGGACAAGCTACTACGGCAGTTCGAAATTGCCGAAGCTAATCTGGAAAAAATCCGAAATGGCTGTGAGAAATTACACGCATTAGAAAGCGCTGATTGGAACGACGACAGTGGTGCTACGGCTGAAGATTGCGTCCGTGTAATTTACGACATTTGGTCCGCTCTTCCGAAAATCGACGGTTGGAAACCCGATATACACATTTACGACGCTACGGAAGTGCACTTGATGCGCATCGATGCGCAGGAAGCTGGTTTTCTTGAAGCTATTGCCGGTGTTGAAAATCAAATCAGTGAATACTTGAACACGATTGATGAGTATGCTTTTCGACTTAAACAGAAGCGGCGCGTTGCAACACGCCAGCGTATTCGTGAACTAGTTAAGGTGGCAGACCAGGTAGTGACGTCGCTTAACATGAAGCTTGAAAAAGAAATTGAAGATTTTACAGATGAGCTAGGGCCAATACACGAATCAATCGAGCAAATAGATGTCCTTCTTGGAAACTCATTCACGCGGCCTCCGCGTTGGGCAGACCTGCGTCGTCATCTTTCATTCTGGCAGCTATGTGACGTTTACGACATCGTCAATCAAGATTGGCCATCGGTCTATCCTGTCTTGATGGAAAAACTCTATTTCGACGATGAACCAATTGAATCCGATATTAGTGACTTTGGAGCAATTATTGTTGAAGAGTCCCATTTGCCAATCTCAACAAAACTTGCTTGGGACAAATTGTCTTCAGAGAACTTTGAGAGGCTTATTTTTAACCTCGTTTCAAATGAACACGGTTATCAGGATCCACAATGGCTGACTCACACCAACGCTCCTGATCGGGGACGCGACATCTCTGTGCAAAGAGTCTTTGAGGATATGCTGACAGGGACAATTCGTCAGCGTGTAATCATTCAATGCAAACACTGGCAATCAAAAAGTATATCTTTGGAAGAGATCTCGGTTCTGCGAGAACAAATGAAACTATGGGAGCCGCCGACGGTGGATTGCGTTGTTTTAGCAACCTCAGGCCGTTTCACATCTGATGCTGTCGTGTACATCGAACAGAATAATCAGTTAGGGCAAGCCCCAAGAGTAGAGATGTGGCCAGAGAGCCATTTAGAAATGCTACTGGCACGTAAGCCTTCGTTGATCGCAGAATTTGGGCTGAAAGCTTGAGGCACGTCTGCTCGATCGTATGGAGCGTGGTTCTAGATTTCATGTCGTGAGCTAACTTGGGTTGCGAGTATAACTAAATTGGTTCAAGTAGCTCTCTCTACGATTCCAGTAGCTGCATATTGTTTAGGATATCAACTTTATTGACGATCAGGTTGTCGGTGACGAATTTTTCTTCGGTATCGAAGAGTTTCAGATACGAAAACCGCATGCTGGTCTCGGCGTTGAAATTTCGGGAGAACGAGATCAGCAGATTACCGTCCAAGTTGACCATGCCCCGCAGATAGATTTCGTCGGGGTTGGCGAGCGGGTAGATCTCCATCGCTTGCGATTTCAAATCGAGTTCGACCAATTCGCCCGTGCCGGTCGACAAGGTGTAAAGCGTGTTGCCGATAATCGTGATGTTGTGCAGCTTCTTGCCCACTTCGATCAGATATTTTTCCGCGAATGTGTTTTTGTCGAGGCAAACGATCGCGCCGCCCAGTTTCCGGCTCTTGTCGGTGAACAGAAGGTAGAGATCGTCGCCTGCCTCAAGGATCGAATTGACGTGCAACCGGTCGCGCTTGTTGACATCGGTCGGCGCCTCGACCGTGTCGACGACCTCATAAGTCTTCAAATCGAGGTAGCGCATGGCGCCGTCTTCGAGAACGCCCAGCGTGTCGCAAGAGGTATTGCAGACGTAAAGCCGGTCTGGCGTCTTGAGAATCTGATGTGTGTTGACGAACGCGCGCAGGTTCTCGACGCAGCCCCGGTAGGCGAAGTCGCTTTTGTCGAACATCGCCACTTTGGCGTGGCACACGACATAGAGGCGGTCCGCGTCCTGCGAGATGCCGTAAGGGCGAAAGGACGGCCGATCTTCGAGTGGGAAATCACGGAACTCCAGATCGTCGATCTTCTCCTTCCGGTACACGATCTTTTGCGCGTCCGTGTCGTAGACGTAGAACGTGTAGAATTCGTCGCCGAAATAGTGGCGATCGCCGGTGAATACGACTTTGGGCATTCCGTGTCTCGCGCGCGCGTTTATTGCCTTAATGACATGAAATTGAGCAACCTGCCGGGTCAAATCGACCCCTGTTGAGGATGGGGTCGATCACGCCCCTGACAAGTCAGGCAGGACGGGGCGCCGGGCCCTTCAGTCGCCGCCGCGCAGAATTTGGACTTGGGAACGACGCTTAGTTTACTGCGGCCGCGGCATCGAAATCCTGGGTTTCGATTTTCCGGAACAGACTAAGCATCGACCGCCTATATTCGATTTGCAGCGTCGAAAGACCGTGGAAACGTTCCGGGACATCGCTGGTCATCGCATCCGCCAGGGTGTCGCCGCGCGCCACCGAGTCCTCGGCGAACTGCTGAAGATATTCGAGATAATCCGCCATCATGTTGAACACCGAACGGTCGGTGACCAAGGGCCCGTGGCCCGGCACGATCCGCTGCCAATCCATGGCCGACATGGTGTTCAGATGATCAAGCCAGGTCGGGATATCGGCATGCGGCACGGTCGGCGCGCGCTGATGGAAGATCAAATCGCCGGCGAATAGCGTCCCGGTCTTTTGATCCATCACGATCACGTCGCCCGGCGTGTGACCGCCATCCAACGGCATGATCAGCGCCGTGCGCCCGCCGAGGTCAAGTTTCATCGATTGACGGATGGACTTGTTCGGCTTGTCGATCTCCGTGCCCGCCATCCAACCTTGGCCCATGGCGATCTCCATGAAGCCGATTAGGGCCGCGCCGTCCCGCAACAAGCCGGCGCGCGCTTCCGGGTGCATCATCACCCGGGAATTGATCTTCTTGAACCGCTGCAGGCCGAAGGAATGGTCCGGGTGGTGATGGGTGACCACCGTGTTGCGGATTGGCTTGTCGGTGATGCTTCGGATCACTCGGATCATCTCATCGGCGTAGAACTTGGTCGGGCCGGTATCGATCGCCAGCACTTCTTTATCGCCCACGATGAAGCCGGTATTGACGATATTGCCGCCGTTCTGGACGTTCCAGTTTTCCTGCAATCCCCAAAACACATACACGCCGTCGGCGATTTCGTCCGCTTGCAGGCCATAGGTCAGCCCGCGCGCATGCGCGCTGAGTGAGGCCGCAAGCAGCGCCGCCAAGACGACAAAGGCCGAGATCGAGGTTCGAATAATAGTCATTGCAAGAATTCCGCGCCGGCGCGTATCACTTAACGAAAGGTCTCAAATTGCAGCCCTTCGCTGTCGCGCGCGTTGATTTGCAGGGATTGGTTCAGGCCCGCGGTGTCGATGGTGAAAATCGGATCGGGCGCGACCGCCGCGTTGGTGACCAAGTCCGCGATTGGTCCATTTTCGTCGGCGAGTTCGATCCGCTCGACGAAATAAGCCGGAATTTCATCACCTTCCGGCGTAAACGCAAAACCGGTTTCCATCGGATGAATGATCCGCATTTTCAACCGGTCGGTGCCGTCGTCGCGCGCGTAGGTGCGGAACGAGATTTCGCCGAGCCGGGCGCCAGCGCCGGCCTCACTGAACTCGATCGGCGCCGAGCAGCCGCCCGGGGTCAGCACGTTGGCCCATTCCGAACCGACATGCCACACGCCGTCCGCTGTGCGCGCGGCGGCACGCACCGGTGTCGACATCTCAAGCCGGATCTTGATGCCGAACATGTTGATCTGACGGTGCGGGTACATGCGCGCGACCAGCGGGATCGGATTGTTTTCAGCGATCAGCGCGACCTCCTCGACCTCGCCGAGATCGGGCGACAGCCGGATCGCCACCGGAACGTCGGTGCTATTCTCGATATCGACCGGCATCACGACGGTTACGAGATCGTCGAAAACCGCTTCGTCGCCATACAGGAAATCCTGGTGCATTGTTTGCCACAACGGGGAATCATTAGGATCGATCGACCCGGCGGCGGCCATTTGCGTCATACCCAAGACAAGGCCGATTGCGGCAAAAAGGCCGAGAATCGATTTCATGAGCCTATTCCTCGATGCACTAACAGCTCTGGCGCGTCCCGATCGGCCGAGCCTCAACCAATTTTGCGATGTGGATTGCGCAATATAGCGCGAAAAACCATGAAAAAGCAAAGCGATAGACGCATTTCAGGTCAATTTTGCCGAGCTGTTTGTGTAAAAATGGCGTCATGACCGCCCAAAGTCTCATCACCCGGGCCGGCAAGACGACGGTCGGCGATTTGCTGCGCGAGCAGGTGCGTATGCGAGGCGACGATATCGCCGTTGAGGATACGCAGGTCCGTTGGCGTTTTTCGGCCTTCAACGACCGCGTCAATCGACTCGCCCACGCGCTTTCCGGCCACGGTGTCGGGCATGGAGACCGCGTCGCGATCCTTTCGGAGAACCGCGCCGAATATCTCGAACTGGAATTCGCCTGCGCCAAGATTGGCGCGATCGTCGCCGCGTTGAATTGGCGTTTGGCTGCCGAGGAACTCGACTACTGCATCGACCTCACGACGCCGCGGGTCGCCGTCGTTTCACCGCGATACCGTGATGCGCTGGCGGCGGCGCCGAATTGTCCCGAAACGGTGATCGAACTCGGCGCGGCCTACGAAGCACTGTTGGACAAGGCGGACAATGCCGAGCCCGACGTCACAGTCGATCCCGAGGATGGGCTCGTCATTCTTTATACAAGCGGCACCACGGGGCGGCCAAAGGGGGCGGTGATCAGTCACCGCGCCATGATCGCCCGCGTGATGGTGTTCTGTGCGGACTACGGCGTGAGCCGGCGTCACGTGTTCCCGGCCTGGGCGCCGATGTTCCATATGGCGTCCACCGACCAGTGCATCGGTACACTGCTGCTCGGCGGCCGGGCGGTGTTGATCGACGGCTTCGATCTCGACCATTTGTGGCCGGTGCTACGCACCCATCACATTGGCTGGATGATTTTGATGCCGGGCGTGATCGACCGATTGCTCGAGCGTCATGCGATTGACCCGCTAAATCCGAAAGAGATTTTGTTTGCCGGCGCGATGGCTGATTTGATCCCGCGCCACCAAATCGCCGAGGTCACACGCGCCCTTAACGCGCCGTATTTGAACAGCTTCGGCTCGACCGAGACCGGTATTCCGCCGGCGTCAAGTTCGCTCATCCCGATCGGCGTCACGCCTGAGCGCCTGTCAAAGCACCTCAATTCCTTTTGCGAAGTCCGGCTTCTCGATGACGCCGACGCCGACGTGCCCGATGGTGAGCCGGGCGAAGCGGCTTTTCGCGGACCCACGCTATTTTCCGGCTATTGGCAGGCCGACGCCACGAACGCCGAGGATTTTCGCGGCGGCTGGTTCCACATGGGCGACATGTTTCGCCGCAACCCCGACGGCACTTACGACTTCGTCGACCGCGCGAAATACATGATCAAGACCGGCGGCGAGAATGTGTACCCGGCGGAAATCGAGCAGGTTCTGTTGGCCGACGCGCACGTCGCCGATGCGGTGGTGGTGCGCCGCGCCGACCCGCAATGGGGTGAGGTGCCGATCGCCTTTGTCGCGGCCAAGGATGGCGCGCTGAGCACCAAAGATCTGATGAGCGCCTGCCGCGAAAGACTTGCCGGCTACAAACGGCCGAAAGAAATCCGCGTCGTTGCGCTTGAGGACTTGCCCCGGTCAACCACCGGCAAGATCCAACGCCATGAAATCGAGGCGCGACTTGCCGCGGAAGAGTAGGGCGCCGATATTGCTTAGCTCGGCAAGGGTGAGACGCTGAACACCCAAGGGTGCGCCGCGATCAAGATGACGAAGATGATCAGCGCGACGAGCGGCGACCGCCAGCCAATATCGGAAAGCCGCAGCGTCGCGCGGCCGGCGATAAGGGCCAATCCGGGTACGAAGGATGTCCGCGCCGCGAACGCGTTCCAATTGTCGCCATGTTTCGCGCGGCCTTTCCGGTCTTGCGACAAACTCCCGAGAATGGCGAGCACGCCAAAGCCGCCGAACAAGATCATGGCTGCTTGGTCGCCACGAGCGAGCAAATGGCCGATCGACCAAAAAACCACGCCCCACATGAACGGGTGACGGGTGAGCGCGACCACGCTGCGCGCCGCGTCCGGCGCGGTCAAACGGTCCTCATGGCCGGGGGAGGCCGGGTTCCGGCTTCGAATGCTGGCGACGATCATCCAAACACCGACGGCGACCAACAACAGCGTGAGCCACCGGAGTGCCGACGGCGGCGTCCAAACCGGGACCACCGGCGCCACGCGATAGGCCAAGCCGACCCATATCAGAGTGCCAAGCGCGAGAACGGAAAACACGCCGCGATACGGGTTTTCGCCCATCGCGCGAACCAAGGCGCCCCGCAGGCCGGTGCCGGCAATGAAAACGTGCACACCCACAAACGCGAGCATGGCGAGGGTCAAATTGGTCATTGGCTAGCTCCCAAATCGACCGCATCGACCGAACGGCGCAGAAAAAACGGTAAAAGATGGGCCGGATAAAGCTCGGTCATGGCGTCGAACATCTCATCGCGGGTTGCATCAGAATTGGTCAACTCAATAAACCGCGTCAAATAGGCGCGGTTGCGTTCGATCAAACCCGCCGGCCCCGGCGCGCCATGTCCGGGGTAGATTGTTTCGATCGGCCCGAGTGCTTCGAGCGTGGCGAGCGCCGTCCGCCATTTTTTTGCGCGCCCTTCTTCGAGCCGAAGGTGAACGCCCGAAAACACCAAATCGCCGGCGAACAGCCAGCCACGATCCCGCGAGTAGATGACCGAGGGGCGGACGCTTTCGCTATCGCTGCGCAATTCGATGACGCGAAAGGCTTCGCGCTCGATCTTGATTTCGCGCCCGCGCAAGACCTCCGGAACAATCACCCGTTCGGCAATATCGCTACCGAGCGATTGCGTCCATCGATCGCGCACCTGCGCACCATGTTGCGCGATTATGGTCGCTGTCGCGGCACTGCTGAACACGCGCGTTCGCGGAAACGCGTCTACGATTTCGGCCAATCCCAAATAGTGATCGGCATGACCGTGGGTGATGAACACGGTCAATTGCTTCAATTGATGGCGGCCGATCATGGCCACCACGTCGCGGGCATCGGACCGCGTCAATTGGGCGTCGATCAGCAAACCATCGCTCGGGCCAGCGATCAGGTGCGAGTTCGCGAGCAGCCCGTCGACGGATCCGGTATGGGTCTCGACGCGCAGTGACTGCGCCGCCGCATCACCTGTCGCGATAAGACAAAAAACGCCGATCCATCCAATCGCGCGCGGCCAACTCGCGATCCCGGGATTCATGGCAAATGCCGCTGTCGCCGCAGGAGAAATCGATTGTAGAACCAGGCAATCAGCACGCCGCCAATGAAGCCGTCAAAGAACGCCCAGACACCGCCAGCCACAGTCCCGACGAAACTCGGTCCATAACCGATAAACAGAGTGCTGAGAACCTGGACAACGGCAATGCCCCAGCCGAATGCCCACGCCGAAATGCCGAGCAACACGGTCACCAGTGCAGCCGTGACGCCGAGCGCCAACCCAAAACTGATGACGCCCAAGGTGGCGTGTCGCGCGTTTTCAACCATCTCTCATCCCAGACGGTTTCAAGATCGACCGGTATTATACCAGGGCGACCGACGCCTCATTGCTAGAGGTTAAGGCCTCTATCGCCATTGGGCCGCAACGTGTGTCAACGCGTGTCGCGCTTAAGCCGATATTTGAGACGCGCGTCCGTTGCGTCGACCACAACCACGGTCACCGTTCTCACACCGTAGGCACCGAGATGGACGCGGTCGGTTTCGGCCTGTTCCACCACGACATCGGTTCGTTTCAAATCCGGCGACAGCACCTGCAATATCGGATCGCCGTTTGCATCGAGACCCATATATCGAACCGCAAACTCGCCGTTTGCCTCGACTTCCGGCGGTCCTTCGCCGCCGAGGCGCGTGCCGCCTGTATATCCGGTCACCATGACGTCCCGTTTGGCGACAGTGAACTCGGAATCATAAGGCTCCGCATATTCGGGTCCCGAGCCGCAGGCCGTCACAGCTGTCGCCGCGGCCACGAACAAAAAGCGTCGCCCCAAGTCTCTCATGCCGGTATCTCCATTGCCGAAACCGCGCCGTCCAGATTGGCCAAAAAGAGACTTTCCGCACCATCCCCCAGCCAACACGGCAATTAGACGGCCAATTCTGTTACCAATGCCCTAACCGCGCCCATACGGATACCGCCCGAGGATTTGCCGATGCCGAAATTTGCCGCGAACCTGCACTATCTCTTCTCCGAAGTGCCGTTTTTGGACCGTTTTGAAGCGGCGGCATCCGCCGGCTTCAAGGCTGTTGAGTTTCAGATTCCGTATGACTTTCCGCCCGATGAATTGGCGACACGTCTGCGCGAAACGGGTCTTCAGATGGTGCTGTTGGACACGCCGCCGGGCGACTGGGATGGGGGCGAACGTGGATTGGCTGTCGTGCCGGGGCGTGAAGCCGATTTCAGGCATGGCGTCGCGGCGGCCATCGACTACGCGCGGGCGCTTGACTGCGCGCTTATTCATGTGGTCGCCGGCTGTGTGCCCGATGGCGTTACGCGCGGCGAGGCGGAAGCCGTCTACAAGACGAACTTGGTTCATGCGGCCGAGGCGTGCCGGGCGGCGGACATCACGGTCGTCATCGAACCGATCAATGGTGCGTTGGGAATGGTCGACGGCCGCCCGACTTATACGACGGAAGGCATGCCGGGCTAATTTCTGAACTTCTCCGACCAGGCACGTCGGATTATTGATGAGCTAGGCAACGATAATATCGCCTTACATCTCGATTGTTATCACATGCAACTACTCGAAGGACATTTGGTCGCCACGCTCGAAGCCAATCTCGATATTTTGCGGCATGTTCAGATTTCGGGCGTCCCGGGCCGACACGAGCCCGATGTCGGCGAAATCCACTACCCGTTCATTTTCGATTTTCTCGACGCGCATGGGTATCGCGGCTGGGTTGGCTGCGAGTATCGTCCGAAGGGCGAAACCATGGCGGGCTTGGGCTGGGCAAATTCCTACGGTATCGCGGCGCCGCCGGGCCAAGATCCGGATATGACAAAGCCGCCGATCATATGATCGGCGGCTTCTCGCCGAAATCGGCGGCGTCTGATTAGTCTTCGACGACGAGGTTCTCGGCGGCGGACTTACCGTTCTTTCCTGGCTGCAATTCGTAGGTGACTTTTTGTCCCTCGCGCAGCGTGGTCAATCCCGCGCGTTCGACGGCGGAAATATGAACGAAGTCGTCCTTCGCGCCATTGTCCGGCTGGATGAAGCCATACCCTTTGACGGGGTCAAACCATTTTACTGTTCCGGTAGCCATAACCTGGTCTCCATAAAAAAGATATCCGAGCGCTGCGTACGGCGGCTCTCGATTACGAACAACGCCCACATTGTCAGGAAGTAACTCGGCTAGCCGGTTGTCCGACCCCTCTAGTACACACCACGACCGTGTAACGTGCGCGCCAAGAGTTGGCCCAGATGGGATTTAAGTCAAGCGATCTTTATGTGAAATGTGAGCAATGACACAGGATGGCGCACGGCGGCGGACCAGAGCCGCGCGGTCGAAGCGCGTTCATTCGACGGTGTCGTCGTCGGCCTCCTCGGGCGCGCAAGGATTGCAGTCTTCGGTGTCGGCCACCTTGCGGGCTTCGGCGCGTTCGGCTTTGGCCTGCGCGCGCGCCGCCTTCTTCTCCGCCTTTCGGCGT
>JANQOH010000486.1 GCA_028289725.1 Alphaproteobacteria bacterium | reverse complement strand
TTCCCGATTCAGAACAGGCGTTGCGCGCGCTGCCAGGCATCGGGGCCTACACCGCAGCGGCGATCGCGGCGATCGCCTTCAACCAGCCAGCGGTCGTCGTCGACGGCAATGTTGAACGGGTCATGGCCCGGCTTCATGCGGTCGACACACCGTTGCCGGCAGCGAAAAAAGTGCTGCGCGAACACGCGAGCGCCTTAAGCCCGACGAAGCGGCCCGGTGACTACGCGCAAGCGGTTATGGATCTCGGTGCCACGATTTGTACGCCGACCAGCCCCAAATGCCTGCTGTGCCCATGGTCGGGCCTGTGCGCCGCATTCGCGCGGGGTGAGGCTGAAATGTACCCGAAACGCGAACCGAAGAAGGCCAAACCAACACGGCATGGCGTCGCTTACTGGGTTGAGCGCAGGGACGGCGCCGTTTTGCTGCGTCGGCGCCCGCCCAGCGGCTTGCTTGGCGGGATGGTTGAGATCCCGTCATCGGAATGGTGTGACGCGATGCCGGATAGCACGGCGATCCGTGATCAAGCGCCCGTTCGCGTTCGTGCTTGGACACCGCTCCCGGGCATCGTGCGTCACAGCTTCACGCATTTTCATTTGGAACTTGCGGTGCTGAGACCTGCGGAGCCGATCGAAAGCGCGGACGGGCTCTGGTGTTTGCCCGATGACCTTGCGGCGCGCGGACTGCCCAGTGTGATGCGGAAAGTGGCGGCACACGCGCTTTCGGCGCGTGGTTAGCTGACACCCCTGGTCGCTAGGCCGTGGCCATTTCGCTTCGCACTTGTTGGCGCAACAGGTCGATCGGCACCGGTTTGCCACGCCGCTCATAGAACCAAAACGACCAGCCATTGCAGGCCGGCGCGCCTTGCAAAGTGGCGCCGACTTTGTGAATCGAACCCGTCACGTTGCCGGCCGTCAGAGACCCATCGGCGCGCACTTTGGCGGAGTGGCGACGCTTGGCGTCGAACAACACCGTGCCGGGCTTGATAAGACCGCGCTCGATTAAGGAACCGAACGGGACGCGCGGTTCGCTGCGGCGGGACGGCGTGGTTTGTATGGCAATGTCTTCGCCGGGACGAACCGCGGCCAGCCGATCGGCTGCCAAGGCGGCATAGCTCTCGTCGCGTTCGATCCCGATGTAAGACCGCCCGAGGCGCTTGGCGACGGCGCCGGTGGTTCCCGTGCCAAAGAACGGATCAAGCACCACATCGCCTGGATTGCTGGACGATAGGATTACGCGGTGCAGCAGCGACTCCGGTTTTTGCGTCGCATGGGCTTTCTTGCCGTTTTTGCGCAGGCGCTCTTGCCCCGCGCAGATCGGCAGCAACCAGTCGGACCGCATTTGCAGATCGTCATTGAGCGCCTTCATGGCGTCATAGTTGAACGTATAGCCCGACTGATCTTCGCTCTTCTTGCACCAGATCATGGTTTCATGCGCGTTGGTGAAGCGCCGACCGCGAAAGTTGGGCATCGGGTTCGTCTTGCGCCAAACGACGTCGTTGAGCACCCAGAAACCGAGATCCTGAAGCGCCGTGCCAATGCGGAAGATATTGTGGTAGCTGCCGATCACCCAAAGCGTACCGGTGTCATTCAGCGCATGCCGCGCCGCGGATAGCCATTCGTGCGTGAAACGATCATACGCCGCGAAATCATCAAACTTGTCCCAAGCGTCGTCGACGCCATCGACCAGCGAGTGGTTCGGGCGGCGCAGACCTTCGCCGAGTTGCAAATTGTAGGGCGGATCGGCGAACACCAAGTTTGCCGTGCCGGCCGGCAGCGCCTTCATGGCCGCGACGCAATCCCCCGTAATGACCTTGCCGAACGGCGGATCATCGAATGCGATCCGGCCCTTGCGTCCGGTGTTCCGCTTCTTCCCCATAGCGCTCCCAAGCCCGATACGCGACTCGCAAGAACGCGCGTATCCAATTGAATCACCATGGGATTAACTAGTTCGGAAATGGGCGCCGCCCAGTCGCATTGCGGTCGGGACGTTTAAGGCGTCTGTGCCAGAACCGTGCGGACCGGGGCAAAGCTGCGTCGATGGTGCGGTGTCGCGCCGTGGGTCTGAAGAGCCGCTAAGTGCTCGGCCGTACCGTATCCCGCGTTGCGTCGCCAGCCATAAGCTGGAAACTTGTCCGCCAGGTCGGTCATGAGTTCATCGCGGTGAACTTTCGCAACGATTGAAGCCGCCGCGATGGACAGGCATTTTTGGTCGCCTTTAACAACCGCCTGTGTCGGACACGGGAGATCGGGGCACCGATTGCCGTCGACTAATGCCGCGTGCGGTGTGACCGGCAAGTTCTGGAACGCGCGACGCATGGCCAGCATGGTTGCATGCAAAATGTTGATCTCGTCGATCTCCGAAACAGACGCCGTTCCGACGCCAACACGCGCGACGGACAGGAGGCGGTCTCGCAACATCTGACGTTTCGCCGCAGTCAGTCGTTTGGAATCGTCCAATCCATCCGGTGTCTGGTCGGGATCCAATATCACCGCGGCGGCGACGACGGGGCCAGCGAGCGGACCTCGACCCGCTTCGTCGATCCCGCAAACGGGACCCGCGAAGAATCGTTCTTGGTCGAAAGTTGGTTTCGAAGCGCCGCCAGCCATAGCCCGAAGTATAGACAGAGCGAAATGTGCGCAGGGCGCCACGCAATCAAAACAGCGATAATTGAGGGCCGGCCACGCGAAATTGTGTCGTATCCAACGGCACTTTGTCGGTGCCGAGACCGTATCGCTTCGTCGCCGCAGCGAATCGGTGTGCGATCAGATCGGCATAGGGACCTGTGCCCCGTTGCCGAACGCCAAACCGCGAATCGTAATCCTTCCCGCCACGGGTATCGCGCACCAAGGACATGACCTTGGCCGCCTTCAGAGGCGCGTGCACGGAAAGCCATTCCTCGAACAGGTCTCGGACCTCGAGCGGGAGCCGCAACAGAACGTAGCCGGCTTCGCGGGCGCCGGCTTGCGATGCGGCGAGAAGGATCGATTCGATCTCGGCATCGGTCAGTGCCGGGATCAGCGGTGCGACCATGACACCGGTCGGGATGCCGGCGTCCGACAAAGCACGGATCGCGCCTAAACGCCTTTCCGGCGTGCTTGCGCGGGGTTCCAACTTGTTCGCGAGCTTGCGGTCCAAACTGGTCACGGAAATCGCCACTTTGGCGAGGCCGCGCCGGGCCATCGGGGCGAGTATGTCGATGTCGCGCGTGACCAGGGCTGATTTCGTGACAATGCCCACCGGATGATGATGCGCCGCCAGCACTTCCAAAATCTGTCGGGTGATACGGCGCTCACGTTCCACCGGCTGGTACGGATCAGTGTTGGTGCCGAGCGCGATCATCCGGCAGCGATAGCTTGGCTTGGCCAACTCCGCCCGCAACTGTTTGGCGGCGTCGGGTTTGGCGAAAATGTGAGATTCAAAATCCTGTCCAGGCGACAAGCCCAAAAAGGCGTGGGTCGGCCGCGCATAGCAATAGGCACACCCATGTTCGCAACCGCGATAGGGATTGATGGAGCGGTCGAACCCAAGATCCGGCGACTCGTTGCGCGTGATGACCGTGCGGCTGGCATCCACGGATACGGTGGTCCGAAGTTTGCCCGGCGCCTCTTCGATCAAACCCCACCCGTCGTCCATCGCCATGCGGCGCAGCGGCTCGAACCGGCCTGTGCGATTGCTCGCCGCGCCGCGTCCTTTTCTCAGCTCTTTCGGCAGTGGGGTCATGATGCCGTGCAATGTCGCACAAAGAACGGAACAAAACAAGAACATTTGACTTCCGCCTCGCGGCTGGCGCATGACCATGTCTCGGGTTGGCGTCAATTGCGCCGATCCGCCGATGCGAATTGCGGGAATGGAATTGTCGGACGATCGCCCACTGAATATCAGCGTTGTGGTGCCAACGCTAAATGCCGATACGAGCCTCGGTGCGACGCTTGCGTCGGTCGCCGTTCATGTGGCGGAGACAATTATCGTGGACGGCGGTTCGGCGGACGACACGGTAAGAGTGGCGCAGTCCGCCGGTGTTCGGATCGAAAAAGCGGTGCGAGGGCGTGGCTCGCAACTCGCCGCTGGGGCGCGTG
>JANQOH010000483.1 GCA_028289725.1 Alphaproteobacteria bacterium | reverse complement strand
CGTCATGGTTCACGCGTTCGTACAGGCCATGCTGTCAGCACTGGTCGTGATCGCGCTGATTTTGTACCTGGTGGTGCGTCGGGTCAAAGACGTGGCGATCATTTTGGCGCCACTGTGCCTCGCCGGCGTGCTCACCGGCGCCGTCATGATACTGATCGGGCTCCAGTTCAACTTCGCCAACGTGATCGTGTTGCCTTTGTTGCTTGGCATTGGTGTCGACAGCGCAATTCACCTGGTGCACCGCTATCGCGCTGAGCCGGATCGGCGGCTTGCGCAGACATCGACGGTTCCGGCCGTTCTGTTCAGCGCATTGACCACGATGGCCGGTTTCGGCAGCCTCGCGCTGTCGCCACATCCGGGGACGGCGAGCATGGGGCAATTGCTGTTAATCGGTGTGGCTTTGACGGTCGCCTGTTCGGTGATTTTGATTCCGGCCTTGTTGCCGCAACGTGATAGGCCCGCGGAGCCTTCCACATCGTGAAAACCGTGATGATCATATCCGGCCTCATCGGCCTCGCGGTGGCCACCGGCTTGGTCGTTTGGCAGGGCGCGGGGTCGGTTGTGGCGGCGACCTTTGCGATCGGTTGGGGCCTTTTTGCCGTGATCGCCTGGGAAGCGATTCCGCTGTCGATCGATGCGGCGGCGTGGGGGCGGCTTCTGCCGCCCGGCGAGAAGTTGCGATTTCCGACGCTTGTGTGGGCGCGCTGGATCCGCCAGTCCGCCAGTCAGCTTTTACCGGTGGCGCAAGTCGGCGGAGACGCGGTTGGCGCCCGCATGATGTACATCCGCGGCGTGCCGGGGCATCTGGCCGGCGCGGCGGTGGTCGTCGACCTGACGCTCGGGGCGGCGACCCAAATCATTTTTACGCTTGTTGGCCTCGCATTGCTGGCCACGAGTGGAGTGGCCGAGCATTTGACCACACCATTGCTGATTGCCGCCGGCGTTTTGTTCGGATGCGTGGCGGGGTTTGTCGTGGCGCAGCGCAACGGCTTGTTTCGATTTCTGGCACGGCGCGCCCAACACGCATCGGGCGGTGTGTTTGCTTTGGTCGGCGATGCCGAGCGTCTGGACGAGTCGGTGCGCGCGATTTATCGCCGACCGGGCGACATCGGCAAGAATGTGCTCATGCAACTGATTTCCTGGTTTGCCGGCACTGGCGAAGTTTGGCTCGCCTGTATCTTCTTGGGACACCCGATTTCGGTCGCGGACGCGGTGATCGTGCAAAGCTTGTCGCGCGCGGCCCGTGCCGCCGCGTTCATGGTACCTGGTGGGCTAGGGGTGCAGGAAGGCGGCATCATGCTGCTCGCGAGCATCGTAGGACTATCGCCTGAAACCGGCTTGGCCTTGGCGCTGGTAAAGCGTGTGCGTGAATTGGTTGTCGGTGTACCGGCCCTGATTGCGTGGCAAGCCGCTGAAGGTCATCGCCTTTGGCGAGGCCGCGCGAGTGCGGCCGAATAAGCCTCGGTATGCGCGCAATTCTTTACGCCGCCGGTATCGGGAACCGTTTGTCCGCCGCATCCTCGGGATTGCCGAAGGTCCTGCTTGCCTTTGGCGGGCAGAGTTTGCTTGAGCGGCATATACGTTTGCTGACGGCTACGGGCGTCGAGCAAATCGTGGTGGCGACAGGGTTTCGCGCGGACACGGTTGTCGCGGAGATCGACCGGCTTGGCGTCGGTGATCATGTGCAAACGGTTCACAATCCGGACTATGAATCCGGAAGTGTCGTCACACAATGGGCCGTACGCGATGAGATTGCGGCCGGCGGACCTGTACTTCTCATGGACGCGGATGTCCTCTACGATCAGAGAATGTTGAGCCGGCTAATTAATTCAACTGACGATAACTGCTTCCTCCTCGATCGCGACATTGAAGACGGCGAGGATCCGGTCAAGTTGTGTATTCGCGAGGGCCACCTTGTCGACTTCCGCAAACAACCGGATCAGCCTCATGAGTGGTATGGCGAATCCGTGGGCTTCTTCAAATTGGCGGAAGAGACGGCCAAGCGCTTGGTCGCCGCCACGGAGGACTACGTTCAGAGCGGTCGTACGGGAGAGTATTACGACGAACCGTTGCGGGATTTGCTTTTGGCTGATCCGCCTGGCAGCTTCGGTTGGGAAGATGTCACCGGCCTGCCGTGGCTGGAGATCGATTTTCCAGAGGATGTCCGCGCGGCGGAACGCACCGTGATGCCACTGCTTCAACCCCTGCCAAAAATCGCCGGCGTATGAGCCACAACACCTGGGCCCACCGGTTGGTGACCGTCGCCGTGCGTCCTTTGGCGCGCACTTCGGTCACGCCGAACCAAATCACCACACTTCGATTGCTCACCGGCTTGATGGCGGCCGGCTTGATTGCGACCGGATTTGAGACGGCGGCCCAGGACGGGGGCGCGTTCTGGATATTGTCCATGCTCTGTGACCGCGCGGATGGGATTCTCGCGCGGCTCACCGGCAAAACAAGCGAATGGGGCCACATCTACGACCTGATTTGCGATTTCAGCGTCACCGTGCTGCTTTTTGTCGCGATCGGAATCGGCATGCGCGATGGCGCGTTTGGCGGGGTGAGCATCTGGCTTGGGCTGCTCGCCGGCGCTTCGATCGCACTGATTTTCTGGTTGTTGTATCGGCTCGACACGATGTTGCCCGCCGATCAGGCCGCGGTACCGTCCGCGGCTGGTTTTGACCCCGACGACGTCTTGTTCATCGTCGGGCCACTCGCATGGTTCGGATGGTTGCCCGAGTTTCTCATCGTTTCGGCAATTGGCGCCCCGATTGCCGCATTTCTGGTCGCGGCCGCCTATATTCGCGTCGTCAGGCGTCGCAATTAGCGGTCAAACACCGTGACCGGCAGTGAGAAATTGAGAATCAAGAACTCTTCGCCGGGGTTCGAATCGTAAATGCTCGCATTCGATAGATGGCCGAATTGAAGGCCCAACCGCGCTTTGTTTTCGAACTTGTAGGCCAGCTCCAGCGCCGATCGAAATTCAATTGCACCGCCTAAGTCTTTCCCGTCGCCCTCATGAAAGCCGCCGACACTAATACTCGGGCTTAGAACAAACCGATCGCCGAGATGGAAGTCGGAGTAAAAGCCGGCATGAGCGTAAAAGGCTGAGTCCGAGGTCACGAACAAGCCGACTTGCGGGCGAAAGATCCACAGGGCCGTGTTGAGGCGGAACTGCGCATCGAACTCCGCCGCTGTTTGGTCGTCGTTGATGTCGAAGGCGCCCGCACCGAAGACCAAAAAGTCCGGTTCGTCATTGCGGATCACCTGGGCCGAGGCCTGATTCGCGGTTAGGGCGAAGGCACCCAACACCGCCAAAGTGAGCAAAACGCCACGTGCTCGAACCCCCGAACGCGGCGCCAATGGCGCAATGAATTGTGCGAACAGTTTCATGTGGCTGGTTCCCCCGCTTTAGCCTGTGCTTCCGCGACACCAACCCCGTCGTCGCGCAAACGGTCCATGATCGAAACGAGCTTGGCCCGAGTGCCTGGCTCCATGGACGAGTGCCCGGCATCCGGGATCACGGCATACTCCGCTTCCGGCCAGGCCGCCGCCAGGTCGTCCGCCGTCGTGATCGGGCACACCATGTCATACCGGCCTTGAACGATGAAGCCCGGAATTTCGCGAAGCCGGTCGATATTCTCTAGTAGAGCATTCGGCGGCATGAAAATCCGGTTAACGAAATAGTGCGCCTCGATCCGCGCCAAGCCTAACGCCATATCGTCGCGGTTGAATTCGGCAACCGTATTGGGGCTCGGCAGCAGGGTCGAACAGGAGCCTTCATAGCGGCTCCAGGCTCTTGCCGCCGGCATGTGGATTGCAGGGTCTGGGTCGACCAGCCGGGTGTGGTAGTTGCCCAACAAATCATCGCGCTGATCGGCAGGCAAATGGCCAGAAAATTCGGTCCATATCTCCGGAAAAAACCGACCCATGCCATATAAGAACCAATCGATCTCGCTCGGCCGGCACAGAAAAATGCCCCGCAACACCAATGCCAGACAGCGATCTGGGTGTGCCTCAGCATAGGCAATCGAAAGCGTCGAGCCCCAGGAACCGCCAAAAACAATCCAGCGCTCGACGCCGAGATGTTGCCTGAGAGCTTCGATATCGCGGATGAGGTTTAGCGTGTTATTGCCGTCGAGTTCGCCAAGCGGTGTCGACCGTCCGGCACCGCGTTGATCGAAAACCACGATGCGAAAGTGAGCGGGGTCGAAATAGCGCCGGTTGCTGGGCGTGGCGCCGGCTCCAGGGCCGCCGTGCAGGAACAGGACTGGCACGCCGTCGGGCTGGCCGCTCTGCTCCCAGTACATTTCGTGGGGCGCGTCGAGCGCGAGGCGGCCAGTTGCGAAGGGGTCGATCTCAGGATAAAGCTCGTGCGCCGCCATTCTCGGTTCCG
This sequence comes from Alphaproteobacteria bacterium, assembly GCA_028289725.1. Taxonomy (GTDB): domain Bacteria; phylum Pseudomonadota; class Alphaproteobacteria; order UBA7887; family UBA7887; genus JAKZSU01. The sequence continues at coordinate 11,343 of JANQOH010000483.1, read as the reverse complement.
TGCGAGTTGCGGCTTCATAATAGCCAGCCCCGAGGGCGATGCCAGAACCTACTCGAATCGCAAAAGCCCGGTCCGCCCAATTTCTCGTCGTGGCGGCACTGTTGGCGTTAGCGGCCGGCGCCTATGTGGCCGATCCCTTCGCGAACGATGTTGACGCATTGGAAGAAGCGGGACGCGGACGTGTCGTCGAGGTGATCGATGGCGACACCGTGATGCTCGATACTGGGACCGAGGTGCGCTTGGTGGGCCTTCAGGCGCCGAAATTGGCACTCGGGCGACCGAATTTTGTCGATTGGCCACTCGCGGAGGAAGCGCGGCAGGCGCTGGTCCGCCTGGTGGACGGGCACGAGGTGGTCATGCGCTTCGGGGGGCGGCGCGAGGACCGGCACGGCCGCGCCCTGGCCCATCTGGTGCGCAAGAGCGACGGCGTCTGGATCCAACAGGTCATGCTGTTGGAGGGCATGGCACGCGTTTATAGTTTTCCGGACAATCGCGCCGTTGTTGACGAATTGCTGGCGGCCGAGCGCGAGGCCCGTGCGGCCGTGCGTGGCATTTGGGCGCACCCCTTCTACCAAGTTCGCAGCCCGACCCAATTGGCCGACGCTGTGGATACTTTCCAACTCGTCGAAGGGCGCGTGGTCGAGGCCGCGCGGGTCCGTGGCCGCACCTACCTGAATTTCGGCGCCGACTGGCGCGAGGATTTTACGGTCACCGTGGCGCCGCGTGATCGGCGCGTTTTTGAACGCGACGGTGACCGGTTAGGCGCGGAAACCGTCGACCAGTTGGCCGGCCAAAGACTGCGCGTGCGTGGTTGGGTCGACGAGTTTAACGGACCAACGATCGCGGTCACGCATCCGGAACAAATTGAGTGGCTTGACTAGCCCCGATGGTTCGCCCTCGACAAAAGAAAGGCCGCGACGCTAAGCGCCGCGGCCAGTCAACCTTGCCGTCGATCCGTTAAGCGACGGGCGCCGCCGTCGTTTCGTTGCTTTGGCGCGTCACCGCCGCACGCAGCTTCTGAAGCGCCTTGTGCTCGATCTGTCGCACGCGTTCTTTGGAGATACCGAGTTTTTTGCCCAGCTCTTCGAGCGTCACCGCGTCGTCGCGGAGACGCCGCTCGTGGATAATCGTGCGTTCGCGATCCGTCAGATCTTCCAAAGCCGTCGCCAGCCATTTGGAACGGGTCTCCGAATCACGAATCTCTTGGACTTCCTCCTCCGGTGTCGGCCGCTCGTCCGACATGAAGTCCTGCCACTCGTCCTCACTCGCATCGCTAACCGCTGCGTTCAGCGATTGATCGCTGCCGGAAAGACGCATTTCCATGTCTTCGACATCGGTCACCCGAACCCGAAGCTCCTCGGAGATCTTGTCTTTCGCATTGCCGCTCAGCCATCCGTCGACTTCGTCGGCATGTTTGGCGCGCATACGGCGCAAGTTAAAGAAGAGTGATTTTTGCGCGGCGGTCGTGCCGGTTCGGACGATCGACCAATTGCGCAAAACAAAGTCCTGCATGGCGGAGCGAATCCACCACGCGGCATAAGTGGAAAAACGAACTTCCCGCTCCGGCTCGAAACGGGCCGCCGCTTGCAGCAGACCGATATTGCCCTCCTGGACAAGATCGCTCATCGGAAGGCCATAATTGCGAAACCTGGACGCAAGTTTAATGACCAAACGACCATAAGCGTTAACCAGTTCGTGAAGCGCTTCTTCGTCCTGGTCTTCCCGCCACCGCCGCGCCAACTCAAACTCGCGTTCGCGCGTGAGCAGCGCAGCCTTCATCGATTTGTTTATGTACCGCCGATTCGCTTTCTGCGTCTGCGGTGTGTCTACGTAAGCCATTCTGTCGCACCTTGATGTATTTTCTTAGCCATTCTTCCACTGCCGACTAACAAGCAGGACCCGTTGTGTTTTTTGTTTCGGGTAGTGTGAAGTAAATCACAGACAAGATGCGCATGTCTATAGGATAAACGATTTTTTAACTTGGCATTATCTTAAATTAAGACTGGTTTTATTTATTAATCTAATAAAAAAAGCACAAAATTTTAGACAAATTTCTAAATCGTTAATTTCTGCGGCTTAGCGGCCCATTTTGCTGCGATGGCATATACGCGCAAAGAGCACTCATTTCGGTTTCAAATCAGTTATTTGCGGATAATGCGGACCGCAAATGCGTGTCAACACGTCAATTCTTCCGGTGAAAAGTAAAAATATTTTTGACTTGAATCGCGATGAGAAGCGAAAAATTAAGCTTCTAACGTCTCAACGACCTGGCCCAGATTATCAAAACAAACGGCGGTCAGATCGCCGCCATAGCCGCATCCGGAATCGATCGTCGCCGCAATATCACCGATTGAAACGCCGGCGCTATCCGGATCACGGCCCCGGACGATTCTGCCAAACCCCTGATAGGGCTCGCTAATGTCGTCAAAGCGCCCAGCGCCCCACCAAAAACTGTCGGACTGTGCCGCCAAGGGGCGCGATGTATCGACGCCGGCATGAACAAACAAGATCGCGCCATTGTCTGTAAAGGCGGCGCGCCGCAAGGATGTCAGCAATTGCTCGTGGCCGGGATGTGCCCGAACAGCCTGCCGTAACTCCACGGACCAGCGGGCCAGCGCCAATGGACCCTCGCGGCACCGCATCCGCGCCCGTTCGCGGCCGACGCCATAGGCTTCGAGTGTCGCGTCCACGCCTTGCGCGAACATCCATTCAAGTACTTGGGCCGGGTTCTGCGCGATTTGCAGCTGGGTCAGTTTCTGCCACATCTCTTCTTGGCTGCCGCGCAAATAAAGAATGTCTTCGTCGACCAAGTTAAACCGCGCCAACAGAGCACGACGAAAGAGAAGCAGCTCATTGACCGTTTCAATGATTGCGTCGCCTCGACCAAGGTAATTGCCAAGGTAAACGAGTTTGTCGCCAGGCTCGAAATGGCCTTCCATCGCCGTATGAAGATCGGCCAAATGGGCCTTGGATCCGTGAATCGACCCGACCGCCCACACCCTTCGAGCGTTCTCGACGAGGCCGAACCTCACGCGATCTTCGTCATTCACCAGAGAAATCGCCTCAGACATCCGTTGTGCAAATTTACTCGCCTTTGACCCCGATTCCGGCATCGGAAGGACATATTAATTGAGAAATTTCGAAATCGAACCGTTCAAACGGGTCCGTTCAATGTGATTCGTTGGAAATACCATGCTTGCGCGAGTTTGTGCAGTCATCGCACGCCAAAATGAAAGGCGGGCCGGAACATAATCCGACCCGCCTGCAATTTGTCTGTGAGCACGAACCAGCCCACGCGCGACGCGCCATCAGCGCGCCGGGACAGCCGTGAAAGCTAAGCGGCCTTCTTGAGTACGTCTTCGAGCTTCTTCGTGGCAGCCGTATGTTCGATGTTCTCGACCGCCGCGAACTCGCGCGACAAACGATCAAGCGCCGCTTCGTAGAGCTGGCGCTCACTATAGGATTGTTCCGGCTGGTCGTCGGCCCGGTGTAGGTCACGGACCACTTCGGCAATCGAAACCGGGTCACCGGAATTGAGCTTCGCCTCATATTCCTGCGCGCGCCGGCTCCACATCGTGCGCTTCACCCGCGCGCGACCTTTAAGCGTGGTGACCGCCTTGCCCATTTCGTCACGCGTGCTCACCCGCCGCATCCCGGAGGTCGCGGCCTTTTGGACAGGCACCCGTAGGATCATCTTCTCTTTCTCAAAAGAGACCACGTACAACTGGAGCTCTACGCCGCCAAACTCCCTAGATTCGACGCCGGTGATCTCGCCGAGCCCGTGACACGGGTAAACAACAAGATCTCCAGTCTTGAATTCGCTCTTATTCGCCATCTTGTTTTGGACCTCAGTCTTCCAGTCTTGCTTTTCTTGCCCGGCGTCGCCCACAGGTCGTGTCTCGACCTGGTCTTCCCTGCGACCACCTGACGCGAACGTCTTCCCTCGATATTGTGTTCGACCTGGTCGGTCGACTGGACGAATGAGAAACCCCCGCACTTACTGGTCATCGTCCGATCAGGAACGCGACCGCAAAGGCGCCATTCGGTCCCCGCGTACCTCCCCAACTATTTCAGCGTTCTATCGACGCCGTAAATCGATGTCGAACCCACTTGTCACCGCTCTACGAGCGGCGCCCCACAGTTCCACCATCGCTATGATTGTTGGACAGTATCACAAAAATGCAAAAAATGACAGCGCCGAACCAGGCGGCATGGCTGTGTTGCGCGTTCCGACGAGCTTCAGACGCGCAGCCTGGATTTGGGCCGATCTCAACTACGGCCGATGTCCCAAGCTGTCCTAACCGCAGGTTGCGGCGGCTGCTGCATCAGCCACCGCTATTGCCCGGGTTTGGGCTGAAATGGGCTTCAAACTTGCCTGTCACGTCTTTGAAGCTGTCGGCGTCGGCCGGCGACTCGCCCTTGCGGGTGATATTCGGCCATTTCTCGGCATATTCGTTATTCAGTTCAAGCCATTTGGTGAGATCGCCTTCGCTGTCAGGCAAAATGGCTTCGGCCGGGCACTCCGGCTCGCAAACGCCGCAATCGATGCATTCGTCCGGATGAATAACGAGCATATTCTCGCCTTCATAGAAGCAGTCGACCGGGCAGACCTCGACGCAATCCATATATTTGCATTTGATACAAGCTTCCGTGACGACGTAGGTCATCTAAATCGGTCTCCTCCCGCAAGGCGATCACTGCCCTAAACCCAGGGCAGGCCATCGGTTCAATCAGGTTCTGCCGTCTCGCGACGTCTCCAACTCAAACTCGGCGCTCAATCAAGGCCCAACCGCGCCCGCACCCGCGTGCGGGTCAGACCACGATCTCGGTCCGTGACATAAATCAGACCGGCGATCCGGCGCAATAGATTCTCTTCATAGGCGTCGACAACGCCGTCGGCATAAGCGACTTCCCACAGCATTTCCATAAGTTCGACGCGTTGCTCTGCGCTAAAGTGGTCGTTAATGGCTTTTGTAAAACGAAATAGTTGGTGCGACTCACCAACCGCATCTTCCGCCTCGGCGATAAGTGCCCCGGCGGTTGAAGATTCGAGCGAAAAGCGGGCGGCTAGGAGCCGCTGGATCGTCGTTCGCTCCGCCTCGTCAAAACGGCCGTCCATGATGGCGGTCTCAACCAGCAGCGCACTGGCCGCCAATTGCATGGCCTCATCGTCTGTCGGCAGTGGATCCGCGCCGCTATCTTGCTCCAGCTGGCGCAGCAGGGTCTTTAGACGTCCAATCATGGCGCCTCCCTATCACAGCCACTGGTTTGGCGGCAATGAGGGAGCGGTGACCCAACCGAATTGGCGTGAATAGACGCCGCGAAGCCGTGTCGGCCCAGCGCAATCGCGAACCCATCCTGGAGGTCTTGACCCGCGTCGTGCCACCGGAAGGCCTGATACTCGAAATCGCCAGTGGTACTGGCCAGCATGCGGCATTCTTTGCGCCACGGTTGGTGCCGCGTTCTTGGCAGCCCACCGATATCGACAGGGATAATTTTGACAGCATTTCCGCCTGGGCTGACTACGTGGCCTCTGAGTCCGGCGAGACTGAATTGATCAAAAAGCCGGTCCGCCTGGATGCGAGCGCACCGGAATGGCCGATCAAACGTGCCGATGCGATTGTCTGTATCAACATGATCCATATCGCACCGATCGAGGCGTGCTCGGGCCTGTTGGCCGGTGCCGCGCGCATCCTGCCCGCAAGTCAGCCGCTGTTTTTGTACGGACCTTTCAAGCGCCATGGCGCCCACACCGCGCCAAGCAATCAGGCCTTCGATGAGAGTTTGCGGGCACGAGACCCTCGATGGGGCGTCCGCGATCTTGATGAACTCGCCGAAGAGGCGTCGGGGCGCGGGCTGGAATTAGACGAAGTCTTCGGGATGCCCGCCAACAATCTCTCTGTCGTGTTTCGGCGCCGGGCAACGGCTTAGATATCAGAGGCGGGACCCTGCTTTAGGCGCGTAATGGCGCGGCGGTCGGATTTCGTCGGACGCCCGCGAGGGGCCGGGGCCGCGGCGGCCGCATCGGCGCTGTCATCGGTGGCGGGGGTCAGATCGTGATACAGCGTCGCGGCTTCCGGCGCCGGGCCGCGTCGCGTGCCGAGGTTGCGGATTTCGACCACACGTATACGGCTGCCCTGCGGAAATGTCAGAACGTCGCCGACGCGGATCGTCGCGCTCGATTTGCTGACGGGCCGTCGATTGACCCGCACGCGCCCCCCAGCGCACAGCTTGGCGGCAAGCGAACGAGACTTAAAGAAACGGGCGAACCAAAGCCACTTGTCGATGCGAATGGCGCTTTGATCGGTTTCTCGATCGGGCAGGGCTATGTCCGGTCCTCCGTCTTGTTTTGTTTAAGCGCGCGCAGAGCGGCGAAGGGCGAATGTGTAGGCTGGGTCGCCTCCCGTTCGCTCTTTTTCTTTTTCGAACGATAGGGCTTCTGCCGTCGCTTGGGCGGCGCGGCGTAAAGCACTTCCGGCCCTGTGTCGGAACGGGATGCGCGATAGCCGAGCGCTTTCGCTATGCCGTCGAAGTCGTCTCCGGTGCAACCCGCCAAATTGAGGAGCGAGGCATCCACGGTGAAGGGCCCTTTGCGGGCGCGCCTGCGCAATTCCGCGGCCAAACGCTCAAGCATATCAACGCGTAATGCGCGCCGGCCGAGACGGCGGTAGCCGATCGCCGCATAGTAGTCGTCGGAAATTGTGTGATCGCCGGCAAGTGAAACGCGCCCAGCGTCTGGCGCCGCGATGGTTTGGTCGTGATAGACGCACCACAACAGGGCGCGCATTGCCATCTGTGCGGGTTTGAGCATCGGCGCCAGGAAAATGGTCTCACGGCCCAGCCTGAGCCCTAGTCGGGCAAATCCGGACCGATCGTCCGACGGCAGGCCTTCCAGTTGCTCCGCGACGGCCTTGCGCGGGACCGAGCCAAGTGCTTCGGTCACTTGGAAAATGACACCGCGCGCGGGGCCGGATACGTCGGCCTCACGCGCCAGGAATATGGCCGCCAGAACAGTTTGCAGATGCGCGTGCAGCCAAGCGGCGAGGCGGCGTTCGATCCGCTGGCGTGCCGTGGCGGGAACCAGGTCACCGACCGTCAATCGAATATCTGGCCGCATGATGTGGGATCCACGAATGAGTCGTGCGACCGGCGCGTCGCCCCACTTCAACGTCCCAAATTCATCCAGCGTCACGTCGTCCGCTGGCGCCGTAGCCAGGGCGCCCGCGCGCTTTCGGATCTCGGGTTCGAGGGCTTGCCGGACAGCCGCCCGCAAAGCGCGGCCGCGACGCCAGGCTTCGGCGTCGTCGGGCAGAAAGTCAAAGCCAATCAAGGTGCCGACGTCTTCACCCTCAACAACCACGGTGCCATCGCGCCGCACCGCCGCGACCAGCGCCTCTTTTTGCTTGAGACGGCGGGTCAGCAGCGTGGTTTGCCGGTCTACGAACCGCTGGGTCAAACGCTCATGGAGCGCGTCGGACAATTTGTCCTCGATCTCCCGTGCGCGCTTCTGGAGTCCGGCGCGGTCTTCCAACCAGCCAGGACGGTGGGCGATGTAGTTCCAGGTGCGAATATGCGCGATACGCGTGGCCAAGGTGTCGATATCGCCGTCCGTGCGGTCCAATTGATCGACCAGGCGGCCGACCCAAGCTTCCGGCAGCCGGCCGCTCGGCGACATCAAATGCCGGTAGAGCGCTGACAAGAGACGCAAGTGCAAGTCGGCGACGGTCTTGCGGAAGTCCGGGACCCGGCACACCTCCCAAAGCAGCTCAACGGCGTCGTATGTGGTGGCCAGCCCGGCGATATCGGGCATGTTGGCCAGCGCCCGCAAGGACGCGAGGTCTTCGGCTTCGCGCGGGCGCACCAGCTCAGCATGCGGCGGCGGCGCCTCAAGTGACCGGATCAAGGCTTTGACCGAAGAAAGGTCCAATCGCGAACTGCGCCAATAAACCCGATGCACCGGTTCGAACAGATGGTTCTCAACGGCGCCGACGATTTCCGGATCAAGAGGGCCGACGTCCAGTGTCGTGCCGAATGTGCCGTCGCTGGCGTGCCGACCTGCGCGCCCGGCAATTTGGGCGATTTCCGCGGCCGTGAGGTCACGCGGCTCGCGGCCATCAAACTTGCTCAGACCGGCGAACGCCACGTGGTCGACATTCATATTGAGACCCATGCCAATCGCGTCCGTGGCGACCAGATAGTCGACCTCGCCCGCTTGATATAAGGCCACCTGCGCATTGCGGGTGCGCGGGCTAAGCGCGCCCATCACCACGGCGGCGCCGCCTCGGAACCGTCTCAACAGTTCGGCGAGTTGGTAAACCTCCGCTGCCGAGAAGGCGACGATCGCGCTGCGCCCCGGCAATCGGGTGATTTTCCGCGAGCCGGCATAGCTCAGTTTTGAGAACCGAGGCCGGCTGATGAAGTCGCACTCCGGCACCAGGCGGCGGATCAATGGCGCCATCGTCGCGGCGCCAAGGAACATGGTCTCCGACAAGCCGCGCGCGTTCAGCAGGCGATCCGTAAAGACGGGGCCGCGTTCCGGGTCCGCCGCGAGCTGAACCTCGTCTATCGCAACAAACTCGACCGGTATGTCGAGTGGCATGGATTCGGCCGTGCAGACATAGTATCGCGGCCGCTCGGGCACGATCCGTTCTTCTCCGGTGATCAAAGCGACCTGGCCGCTGCCGCGTGCCGTGACAACGCGATCGTAAATCTCCCGCGCCAAGAGGCGCAGGGGACAGCCGATGATTCCGGATCGGTGGCCGAGCATCCGCTCGACCGCGAGATGGGTCTTGCCTGTGTTTGTCGGCCCGAGGACCGCGGTGAGCTTCCCGGTCTCGGTTCGAAAACGGCTTGGGCGGCGCGTCGCCTGCATCACGCTAGAAAATCGTGCATTGGACCCGCGAAATCAACCGGCGCAATGGCGGCGGATTGTGTCGATTTTGCGCCGGCCAGTTCGTCTGTAGCATGATGGCCGCCCAGAGCGGCTGACCAGAAACCGGCTTTGCAGGAGGTTCCCATGCCGCAATTCTTGCTCTTACTGCACGAGTTTCCCCAGGATATGTCCGGCGTCTCGCCCGAAGACATCCAGGCGATCATCGCGGAATACTCCGCCTGGAGCGAACGCCTGGCGAAGGCCGGCAAGTTCCAAGGCGGCCAGAAACTAACCGATGAGGGCGGCCGCAGCATCACCACGAACGGCGGCGGCCTCAGTGTCACGGACGGCCCATATAACGAGACCAAGGAAGTCATCGGCGGCTATTTCATGATCGAGGCGGCCGATTATGACGAAGCGGTGGCCTTGTGCGAGGACTCACCGCACCTGAAATTCGGTAGCCGCATCGAGGTGCGCCAAGTCGACGCCATGTAACGATGCAGAAGCGGGCGAACGAGATATCCGCGCCGGCGCAGAACAGTGTTGACCGGCTTGTCGATCATCTGTTCCGGCGCGAATCCGGACGCCTGGTCGCGACGCTGACGCGCATCTTTGGCCCGTCCAACTTGGCGTTGGCCGAGGAGGTGGTTCAGGAAGCGCTGATTCAGGCGCTCAACCTGTGGCCGTTCCAGGGCGTGCCCGACCGACCGGCTGCTTGGCTGGCCACGGTCGCCCAGCGTAAGGCGTTGGACGTGGTGCGCCGCGAATCGCGTTTCCACGCTTTGGGGCCGGAGATTGAGCGGGCCTTCTGGCAGACCCGCGCGCCGCCCGAAGCCGTCGATGCGGTCGCGTTTCGCGACGAGCTTGGCGATGACCAGCTCGAAATGATGTTCACCTGCTGCCATCCGGCCCTCGGCGCCGATGCCCGGGTGGCGCTTACCCTCAAGACACTGGGCGGTTTTGGCGTTTCGGAAATCGCGCGCGCCTTCCTCGTCACCGAAACCACGATCAATCAACGCATCGTCCGCGCGAAACGAAGGCTGCGTGAGATGCGGGTCGATTTCGGCGTACCGCAGCCCGACGAATTGGCGCATCGTTTGCGGTCCGTTCTCGAATGCCTCTATCTGATGTTCAATGAGGGATATCTTGCGGGGTCAGGCGGCGATCTGATCCGCGAGGACATTTGCCGAGAAAGTTTGCGGCTTGTTCTACTGCTTGCCGACCATCCCAAAATGAGCGCTCCTGAGGTTCATGCCTTAAGCGCGCTTATGATGTTTCAAGCCGCGCATTTTCCGGCACGAACCGACGGCAACGGCGATCTGCGCCCGCTCGCGGATCAGGACCGCACGCTCTGGGATCATGATTTGATTGCACGGGCCTTTCGTGCCCTGGGCTCGGCGCAAGACGGCGATCACCTCAGCCCCTACCATCTCGAAGCCGGCATCGCCGCGTGCCATGCCGCTGCCCCGAGCTACGAGGCCACCGACTGGATCGCAATCCGGCGGTTCTATGAACAGCTCCTCCTTGTAAAGCCCTCGCCTATCGTCGGTCTTAACCGGGCGGTGGCGATTGCCATGACCGACGGACCGCGCGCCGGCCTTGTGGCGCTCGATGCCATTCGAGACGCTTCAGAGCTCAAGAATTACGCTCTTTTGCCTGCGACGCGCGGAGAATTCTATTACCGCCTCGGTGAGTACGACCGCGCCGCGCAGGAGTTCAAGGCGGCGCTCAATTTGTCGGCGGTCGAGCCGGAACGTCGCTACATTGCCGCAAAAATATCAGCCTGTGGCATCGGTGCTATTTAGTTAGTGGCCTAAGCACTTATGTATATGGCTGGCAGCTTTTGCCGTCGGAACCGCTTCTTGGTTCCCGGTTTCAAGATCCTTGATCATCACCGTGCCGGCGGCTTCCTCGTCGGGGCCCATCACCAATGTGAAACGACACCCGCGTTCGTCCGCAGTCTTGAACTGACGACCGATTTTGCCACCGGTCAAATCAACTTCCGCCGCAATACCATCCTTGCGCAGACCGTCCGCCAAGGCGAGAGCATGATCCACGGCATCTTTATCCCACACCGTGACGTAGGCACGCGGGGATGGCGCGGCGTCGGCCTTTTCATCGAGCAACAACAAGATGCGCTCAATACCAAGCGAGCCGCCACAGACGGGCACCGATTCTTTGAGAAACATGCCAGCCAAATCATCGTATCGGCCGCCACCGGCGATCGAGCCGCCGGCGCCATCGGCGACGAACTCATAGATCGCACCGGTGTAGTAGTCGAGACCGCGCGCCAGGATCGGATCGAAGCGGATCGAAGCATCGCCGATGCGACCCGCGGTGTGACGCAAAATCTCGTCCACTTCGGCCAGTCCGCCCCGGCCGCTGTCCGATGCGGCTAGGCGATCGCGCAAAACGGTCTCGAAATCGTCCCGCGCGATGTCGTCACATAGTGCCGCCACAACGGGCGCGTC
>JANQOH010000475.1 GCA_028289725.1 Alphaproteobacteria bacterium | reverse complement strand
GGATTTTGCCTGTTCGACCGCGTCCATCGCGAGCGCGCGAATGGCATTTGCCAGCGTCCGCGATGGACGCGGTCGAACAGGCAAAATCCGGGCATCCCGGCATGCCGATGGGCATGGCCGACGTGGCCACTGTTTTGGTACACGAGTTTCTGAAGTTCGACGCGTCGGCGCCGGATTGGCCGGACCGCGACCGTTTGGTTCTCTCGGCCGGTCACGGCTCCATGCTGCTTTACGCGTTGCTCTATTTGACCGGGTATCCGGGCTTGGATATCGATCAACTGCGTGCCTTCCGACAGATCGGCAGTCGCACCGCGGGTCACCCGGAATATGGCCACGCACCAGGTATCGAAACGACGACCGGTCCCCTCGGCCAAGGCCTTGCCAATGCCGTCGGCATGGCGCTCGCCGAACGCATGATGGCGGCCCGATATGGTGACGCGTTGGTCGACCACTATACCTACGTGATCGCCGGCGACGGATGCCTCATGGAAGGCATCAGTCATGAAGCGATTTCGCTCGCTGGCCATTTGCAACTCGGCAAATTGATCGTCCTGTTCGACGACAACGCCATCTCAATCGATGGCCCGACGTCACTCACGACGTCTGATGATCAGATCGCCCGCTTCACGGCATCAGGGTGGCATACCGATTCGTGTGACGGCCATGATCCGGAATCGATTCGTCAGGCCATCGCACGCGCGCGCGAAACCAACGCCCCGTCGCTGGTCGCTTGCCGCACGGTGATCGGTTTTGGCGCGCCGAACAAGCAGGGCACTGCGGCAACCCACGGCGCGCCGTTGGGCGCTGACGAAATCGCGGCGGCACGCGAGACGCTCGCTTGGCCGCACGCACCCTTTGAAATCCCGGAAACGATTTTGGACGCGTGGCGCGCCGCCGGTGGGCGTGGTGCTGACGAGCACGCGGCATGGCAAGCGCGACTCGAGTCGGCGCCGCAAAAAGCGGCGTTCACCGCGGCGGTTTCCGGTGACTTGCCGGATGCTCTGGACAGCGCGATCACCGCGTATAAGAAGCAATTGTCCGCCGATGCCCCGAGTGTGGCGACGCGCAAGGCATCTGAGATGGCGCTTGGCGTGATTAATTCGGTCGTCGAAAACACAATCGGTGGTTCGGCCGATCTCACCGGTTCCAACAACACCAAGACGGCCGATCAAGAACCGGTCACCCGCGACGATTTCTCGGGTCGATACATCTATTACGGCGTGCGCGAGCATGGCATGGCCGCGGCGATGAACGGCATCGCACTCCATGGCGGGCTTATCCCCTATGGCGGTACGTTTCTTGTGTTTACGGATTACGCACGGCCGTCCATGCGGCTTTCCGCGCTGATGGGCTTAAGGGTCATTTATGTGATGACCCACGACTCGATCGGTTTGGGTGAGGACGGTCCGACGCACCAACCCGTGGAACATTTGGCGAGCCTCCGCGCGATCCCGAACATGGCCGTGTTTCGCCCGGCCGACGCGGTCGAGACCGCGGAGTGCTGGCAATTGGCGCTTGCGCGGCGAGACGGCCCGTCCGTTCTCGCTTTGACGCGGCAAGGCTTGCCGACGCTGCGGACGGAACACACGGATGAAAACCTGTGTGCGCGCGGCGGCTACGAGATCATCGCGGCAGATGGTGAAGCGCAGGCGACGCTGCTTGCGACGGGGTCCGAGGTCGCGGTGGCCGCGGCCGCGCGCGATATGCTTCAAGCTGATGGTGTGCCGACCCGCGTGGTCTCCATGCCAAGTTGGGAGCTGTTCGCTGAACAATCTGATGAACAACAATCGGAAGTCCTGGGGCCCGGCACGGTTCGGGTCGCGGTTGAAGCCGCGTCCGCCATGGGCTGGGCGCGCTGGGGCATCGATGAATCAGAAATGATTGCCATGACAAGTTTTGGGGCGTCGGCGCCCGCGAAGGACTTGTTTAAACATTTTGGAATTACGGCAGAGGCGGTTGTATCGGCCGTCAAGCGCAAGCTCTGAGAACGCGTGCCGCCGAACATCTAAGAGGAGGTTTCCGTGTCGATTCGCGTAGGCGTTAATGGTTTTGGACGAATTGGCCGTCTGGTTACGCGCGCCGCGGCAGAGGCCGGGCGTAATGACGTAGAAGTGGTCGGCATTAACGATCTCGGCTCCGTCGAAACCAATGCCCATCTCCTTCAATATGACTCCGTGCACGGCCGATTTCCGCGCGAAGTCTCGGTGAACGGCGACAGCATTGATTTTGGCGCTGGCGCGGTGAAGACAACGGCCGAGCGCGATCCGTCGAAGCTTCCGTGGAAAGAACTCGGGGTCGATGTCGCCTTGGAATGCACCGGTATTTTCACCAAGCGCGAGGCAGCGGCGGCACACTTAGATGCGGGCGCCCGCAAAGTCCTCATTTCCGCACCGGCGACGGGCGCCGACATGACCGTCGTCTACGGCGTCAACCACGACCAGCTGACCAAGGACCACGACGTTGTATCGAACGCGTCGTGCACCACCAATTGCCTGGCGCCGGTGGCCAAGGTTCTGAATGACGCGATCGGCATTGAGCGCGGTTTCATGACCACGATTCACTCCTACACCGGCGATCAACCGGTGTTGGACACCTTGCACAAAGATCTGCACCGCGCCCGGGCGGCGGCGATGTCGATGATCCCGACGTCGACCGGGGCCGCGCGCGCTGTCGGACTCGTGCTGCCGGAACTTGCCGGCAAACTCGACGGCACGGCCATTCGGGTGCCAACGCCGAACGTATCGTTGATTGACTTCACCTTTACCGCCGCGCGCGAAACATCGGTTGAGGAAGTCAACGAGGCGGCCAGCGCCGCGGCGAACGGCCCACTCAATGGCGTTCTCGCTGTGAATGATGCGCCGTTGGTATCGGCGGACTTCAATCATGATCCGGCGAGCTCGACCTTCGATTCGAGCCAGACTCAGGTCATTGAAGGGCGTTTCGTGCGCGTGTTGTCCTGGTACGACAATGAGTGGGGCTTCTCCAATCGAATGAGCGACGTCGCAGTGCTTCTCGGCGGCTTGTGAGGTCTACGTGGAGCCACTGCCGCTGCTGAAGGGTCTCGACGTCGGCGGTCGAAAGGTCCTGCTGAGGCTCGACCTCAATGTGCCGATGGATGGGTCGCA
>JANQOH010000474.1 GCA_028289725.1 Alphaproteobacteria bacterium | reverse complement strand
AGACGGCGGCGAAGACCGACGACGCCAAAACCGAGGCGAAACCTGCGGCCACGAAGCCGGCGGCGAAGAAACCAGCCGCCAAAGCTGATAGCCAGACCGAGACTAAATCCGCCGCCGCGAAGAAGCCTGCCGCCAAGAAACCGGCGGCGAAAAAGCCCGCAGCGAAGCCGAAGGCTTCAGGCGGCAAGACCGAGGAGAAATAGCAATGGCCCATAAAAAAGCCGGTGGTAGTTCACGCAACGGCCGCGACTCAGCGGGTCGGCGCCTTGGCATCAAGAAATATGGCGGGGAGATCGTAATTCCCGGCAACATCATCGTGCGCCAGCGGGGCACCAAGTTCCATCCCGGCGAAAATGTCGGCATGGGCAAGGACCACACGATTTTCTCGCTCGTGGACGGCAAGGTGTCGTTCCGCAGCGGCAAGCTCGGCCGCACCTTCGTATCGGTTGAAGCCGCCGGTTCCGCGCGACCGGGTGACGCAAAATAGCAGTCGGTGGGCGCCACCGACGATGGCGCCCATGACAAACGGACAAGACGGATGAGGGAGATGGGACGCCATCTCCCTCTTTGTTTTGGATCCCTCCTCCGTCGCCGGCAAGACCATGACCGAGACCGAGGACCTGATATTGGAGACCAAAAGGCTGATCATTCGGCCGTTCCGGGCGGATGATGCGAGCCTTTTGCATACCTATTGCAGCAATTGGAACGTGGCGCGCATGACCTCTCGCATTCCGTATCCCTACCCGGACGGCGCGGCGGAACAGTGGATTGCTATGCAAACGTCGCCGCACCCTGACGATGAAGAGATCACGTTCGGCATCGAGCGCGAAGGTGCGCTGGTCGGATCGGTCGGCCTCAGACATCCGCGCCCCGGCACCTATGAGCTTGGCTATTGGATCGGCGAGCCCCATTGGGGCCAAGGCTTCGCAACCGAGGCGGCGCGCCGCACCGTCGCCTTCGCGTTCGATACGCTTGGCGCCGCACGCGTTTATGCCGGCCACTATGTCGACAACCCGGCATCGGGCCGCGTATTGGAAAAATGCGGCTTCCGCTACACTTGTACCAACACCCAATTGAGCGTCGCCCGCGGCGGCAATGTCGCGTGCCGCCGCTTTGTCATCGAGGCCCAGGCAGCCCTTCAATGAAGTTTCTCGACGAAGCGAAGATCTTTTTGCGAAGCGGCGCGGGCGGCAATGGCTGCGTCGCCTTCCGGCGCGAGAAATATATCGAATTTGGCGGGCCCGCCGGCGGCAATGGCGGACGCGGCGGCGACGTGGTTTTCGAGGCGGTCGAGAACCTGAATACCCTGATCGATTTCCGCTATCGTCAGCACTTCAAGGCCAAGCGCGGCGAGGACGGATCAGGCCGCGACCGCACCGGGGCCTCCGCCCCGCCGCTGGTCGTCAATGTCCCAGTCGGCACCACATTGCTCGCCGACGACAAGGAAACCGTGATCGCCGACCTGACCAAGGCCGGCCAAACCATCACGCTGGCCGAGGGTGGAAAAGGCGGGCGCGGCAACGCGGCGTTCAAATCCTCGACCAATCAAGCGCCGCGCCAGTCGGAGTCGGGCAAGCCGGGCGAAGAACGTTGGGTCTGGCTGCGCCTCAAACTCATCGCGGATATCGGCCTCGTCGGTCTGCCGAACGCGGGCAAGTCCACGTTTCTTGCAGCCGTCAGCCGGGCGCGGCCCAAGATCGCCGATTACCCCTTCACCACCCTCACCCCGCAGCTCGGCGTGGTCGGCATCGACGACAGCGAACTGGTTATCGCCGACATCCCCGGCCTCATCGAGGGCGCCCACGAAGGCGTCGGCCTCGGAGACCGGTTTCTCGGGCATATCGAACGGTGCGGCGCCTTGCTGCATTTGGTCGACGGCACAGGCGATGATGTGGCGGAGGCGTATCGCACGGTGCGCGCCGAACTCGCGGCCTATGGACAGGGCCTCGAAGACAAAACAGAAATCGTCGGCCTGAACAAATCGGACGCCATTCCTGACACCGATATTGATGAATTAAAAGAATTGCTTAGAGCCGAAGGCGCAGAACAAATCTTGGTTCTATCCGGCGTCACTGGCGACGGGGTGCCCGCCGTTCTGCGCGCCGCGGCCGAAATGGTCGAAGCCGCGCGCGACGCGGACAAGGCGGAAGAGGTCGAGGCATGGCAGCCCTAAGCGCCCGCGTCGACAAGGCGCAGCGCATCGTGGTCAAGATTGGCTCGTCGCTGCTCACCGAGGGCGACGACGGCGCGGTCCGCGAAGGCTGGCTCGCGGCGCTCGCCGACGATGTCGCCGCACTCCGCGCCGCGGGTAAGCAGGTCATGCTGGTCTCGTCGGGCGCGATCGCCGTCGGCCGCCGGCGCCTCGGCCTCACCCGAAAGACGTTACGGCTCGAAGAGAAGCAGGCGTGCGCCGCGGTCGGGCAAATCCGCTTGGCTCACGCCTACCAACACGCCTTTGACCGCCATCGCATTACCGTCTCGCAAGTCCTTCTGACACTTCAAGATTCAGACGATCGACGGCGCTATCTCAACGCCCGCAATACGATCGAATCTCTGCTCCGCCTGGGCGCCCTACCGCTGATCAATGAGAACGACACGGTGGCGACCGAGGAAATCCGCTTCGGCGATAATGACCGCCTAGCGGCGCGCGTCGCGCAGATGGCGGGCGCCGATTTGATGGTCCTGCTGTCGGATATCAATGGGTTCTACACCGCCGACCCAGGCATTGATCCGAACGCCCGCCGCCTTGACGAGATCGCGGAGATCACGCCGGAGATCGAGGCCATGGCCGGCGGCAGTCAGTCGGACACCGGGTCGGGAGGCATGATCACAAAGATCGCCGCCGCGCGCATCGCGATCAGCGCCGGCTGCGACATGCTGATCGGCGCCGGTGCGCCCGATAATGCGCTGGCAGGATTGGTGAACGGCGGCTCTTGCACCTGGTTCACGGCCAAGGAGTCCCCCCTCACCGCGCGCAAGCGCTGGATCGCGGGCAGCCTGCAACCCGCCGGCCATCTGGTCATCGACGACGGCGCCGGTCGCGCCCTCAGCGCGGGCAACAGCTTGCTGCCGGCGGGCGTGGTGTCGGCCGATGGCCGCTTTAAGCGCGGCGACCTGGTTTTGGTGAACGACCGCGCCGGACGCGAGCTTGGCCGCGGTCTCAGCGCCTACGCGATCGAGGATGTGCGCCAAATTCTCGGCCACAAAAGCAATGAAATAGAGCAGATTCTCGGCTATCGTGGCCGCGAAGAAGTGATCCATCGGGACGATCTTGTTTTGGTCCCGAAACGGAATGAGGACGCACCATGATCAACATGGCTCAAGAGGTAGAGCGCCACATCGCGAAGGACAAAGTGCGCGAACTCGGCGCGGCCGCGAAGGCCGCCGCCGCCGTACTGGCCACCGCGACGACCAAAGCGAAGAACACCGCGCTCGCCGCCGCCGCCGGCGCGATCCGGGCCGGTGCCGCGGACATCCTGGCTGCCAATGAAAAGGACATGTATTCGGCGCGAAAGACCGACATGTCCGAAGCGTTTCTCGACCGGCTGGAGCTCAATGACGCGCGGGTCGAGGCGATGGCCAAGGGTCTCGAGGACGTCGCCGAATTGCCGGATCCCGTCGGCCGGACCCTGGCCGATTGGGACCGTCCCAACGGACTGCACATCAGCCGTGTCAGCGTGCCCCTTGGTGTCATCGGCGTGATCTATGAATCGCGCCCGAACGTCACGGCGGACGCTGGCGGCCTATGCCTCAAATCCGGCAACGCCGCGATCCTGCGCGGCGGTTCGGAAAGCTTCAACACCTCGACCGCGATTCATGAGTGCCTGGTGCACGGATTGAAAGTGGCGGGCCTGCCCGAAGCGAGCATCTGTTTCGTGCCGACAAAGGATCGGGCGGCGGTCGGCGCGATGCTGAAAATGACCAACACGATCGACGTTTTGGTGCCGCGCGGCGGCAAGGGATTGGTCGAAGCGGTCGCCAATGAAAGCCGCGTGCCGGTGCTGAAGCATTTGGACGGCATTTGCCACGTCTATATCGACAAGGCGGCCGACCCAAAGATGGCCGAGGAGATTAGCTATAACGCAAAAATGCGACGCACCGGTATCTGCGGCGCTGCGGAAACGATTTTGATCGACAAAGCGGTGGCCGAAGACATGCTGCCCGACCTGGTCGACCGTTTCCTGCAAGGCAATTGCGAAGTGCGCGGCGACGAATTCGTGCAGTCGTTCGACCGGCGTATCGTGCCGGCCAAGGACGCGGATTGGGACACTGAATATTTGGATTCGATCATCTCGATCAAAACCGTGGACGGCGTCGGCGAAGCCATCACGCATATCGCCGAGCATGGCTCGCAGCACACCGACAGCATCATCACGTCCGACGATGAAACCGCGGCGCGTTTCCTGAACGAGGTCGACAGCGCGATCGTGTTGCACAATGCGTCGACCCAGTTCGCCGATGGCGGTGAGTTCGGCATGGGCGCGGAGATCGGCATTTCCACGGGCAAGCTGCACGCGCGTGGCCCGGTCGGGCTCGAGCAATTGACGATCTACAAATACGTCGTCCAGGGCAACGGGCAGACACGGCCCTGAGCAAACCCGGCGCGCTGTACCGCGACCTTGCGCCGCTGCTGCCGCCCCAGCGGCGGCCGCGGATCGGCCTGATGGGCGGGTCGTTTAACCCCGCCCACGCGGGGCATCGCCATATCGCCCTGCACGCCATCGACCAGCTTAAGCTCGACTGCGTGTGGTGGTTGGTTTCACCCCAGAATCCGCTCAAACCGGACGCCGGTATGGCACCCCTCGCGGCGCGCCTTGCGAGCGCCCGGGCGGTGGCCGGGCGGGGGGCCATCCGCGTCACGGACATCGAGACCGCCTTGGCCACCCGTTACACCGTCGAAACGGTGCGCGCCTTGCAACGCCGCGTGCCGCACGCCCGTTTCGTTTGGCTGATGGGCGCGGATAACCTCGCGCAATTCGCCGCCTGGCGCGCCTGGCCGGACCTGTTCCGGTCGCTGCCCATTGCGGTTTTTGACCGCCCGACGTATTCTTCTAGGGCTTTGTTTTCTCTGGCTGCACGCCGATTTGACCGGTTTCGCCGACGCGCCGATCGCGTTGGTGGGCTTGCGGATGAAGCGCCGCCCGCCTGGGTCTTCGTACGCTGCAGTCTTCACCGCGAGTCGGCAACACGGATCCGCGCCACAGGCGCGTGGCCGGCTCGATTTGTTCAATTGGAGGCGGGACAAGGGAGCGCGAAATAGCCGACGCCAAACAAACACTGCGCGCCGAAACGGTGCAACGCATCGCGGTAAGCTCGCTCGAAGAAGACAAGGCGGAGGACGTCACCGTCATCGACCTCGCCGGAAAAACCAGTATCTCCGATTACATGATCATCGCCAGTGGCCGGTCGAACCGCCACGTGGCCGCGATCGCCGAGCACTTGGTGGAGCGGCTGAAGAAACGCGGCCTGACGCCCCTGAGCGTTGAAGGATTGGCGCAAGCCGATTGGGTCCTGATCGATGCGGGCGATGTCATCGCGCACATTTTCCGCCCGGAAGTGCGTAGTTTCTACAACCTAGAAAAAATGTGGTCGGTGCCTCTGCCGGAACAAGCGGCGCAATAACGTCGCACACGGCAAACCGTCCCGGAACAACGTGACGATATGACTTCAGGCAATCGGCAAGGCCCGGTGGTGCTCTGCATTCTGGACGGCTGGGGCCATCGTGAGGCCCGGGAATCGAACGCCATCGCGCTCGCCGATACGCCGCACTGGGATCATCTTGTCGCCACCTGCCCGCACGCCTTGATCGATGCTTCGGCGATGGAAGTCGGCTTGCCCGCCGGGCAGATGGGCAACTCCGAAGTTGGCCATATGAACATTGGCGCCGGCCGCATCGTCATGCAGGATCTGCCGCGCATCGACGCCGCCATCGCGGACGGCAGTTTGGCGCGAACGGCGGCGCTGCGGTCCATGATCGCGGCGCTGAAGGAGTCCGGCGGCGCGTGCCATCTTATGGGCCTGATGTCGCCGGGGGGCGTGCACGCGCACCAAGACCATATGGCCGCGTTGGCGCGCTTGGTCGCCGACGCCGGGGTGCCTGTGAAAGTCCATGCCATATTGGATGGCCGCGATACGCCGCCGCGCAGCGCACTGGATTATGTACGGCGTTTCGAGGCCGCGATCGGCGATCTCGATCTGGTCAAAATCGCGACGGTGAGCGGGCGCTATTACGCCATGGACCGGGACAAACGGTGGGACCGTGTTGCCGTCGCGTACGCGACACTCGCCGCCGGCGACGGCCCGCGCACGACGAATGCCATCGCGGCCATAGAAGCGAGTTACGCCGACGACGTGAGCGACGAGTTCGTTCTCCCGATCGCGATCGGCGACTATGCCGGGATCGGCGACGGCGACGGCGTGCTGATGGCGAATTTCCGCGCCGACCGCGCGCGCGAAATCCTTACGGCGCTGCTCGACCCCTCTTTCGATGATTTTGATCGACCGGTCGTGCACAGCTTTGTGGTGGCACGTGGCATGGTCGAATACTCGACCGATCTCGCCCAATTCATGGAGCCGTTATTTCCACCAGTCGATTTGCACCACACGCTCGGCGAAATCGTGGCGGATCGGGGATTGACGCAACTTCGCGTCGCGGAAACCGAAAAGTATGCGCATGTCACGTTCTTCCTGAACGGTGGCCGAGAAACGCCGTTCGCTGGTGAGGAACGCGCATTGGTTGCCTCGCCAAAGGTTGCCACGTACGATTTACAGCCTGAGATGTCGGCGCCGGAAGTCGCGCAAAAAGTTGTTGACGGCGTGGCGAGCGGACGATTCGATCTAGTTGTGGTGAACTTTGCAAATACCGACATGGTTGGCCATACGGGCAACTTGGATGCTGCGATCGTCGCGGTGGAGACCGTGGACGCCTGCTTGGGCCGAATCGCGGACGCTGTGGACGCGGCCAACGGCGCGCTATTGATTACCGCCGATCATGGAAACGCGGAGCAAATGGTGAGCCCAGATGGCGATCAACCGCATACGGCGCACACAACCAATCAGGTGCCGGTGGTTCTGGTTGGCGGCCCCGACCGCGCGACGTTGGCCGATGGACGCCTCGCCGATGTCGCGCCAACCATATTGGCCCTTCTTGACCTGCCGCAGCCGACCGAAATGACCGGCCAGTCCTTGTTGCTCGCCGAGCGGGCGCGCCGTGTGGCGGGCTGACGGGAACACAAGATGGCGCTGGCCAGGCTTGGGTCTGGCGGTGCTGCTGACGGCCCTGATCGCACTTGAGGCGACCGCGCGCGACGGCGACGACCCCGAAGAACAACTCAAACGCATCGAGGACGCGATCCGCGAACGCGAAGAACGCGTGAAAGGACTCGACAACGACGTCAGTGATGCGTCGGGCCAGGTCGAAGAGATACGCCAGGAATTGATCGACGCGGCGGCCCAGATTCAAGATCGCGAGGCACAGCTATTTGAAGCCGAACGCGATATCGCCGAACTCGACCACCGCTACACCGAGCGTCAGGCCTCGTTCGAAAAGCACCGGGCGGAGTTAGAGCAGACGCTCACGGCGCTCGCCATGTTCGCGCGCAGTCCGCCGCAGGCCTTGATCGCGCGTC
>JANQOH010000463.1 GCA_028289725.1 Alphaproteobacteria bacterium | reverse complement strand
CGAAGATCATTGCCCAGAAGAACAACACCAACAGCGGCAGGGTGTAGAGCGGATCGATGATAAACAGAGATCCGACACCGACCGGATCGGGAAAGAAGGGCCAAAAAACCCGTGTGCCGTACACTGTGATCGCATCCAGCGTTGCGTGGGTGACGAAACACAGAAAGACCGCGGCATAGGCCAGCGCTCGCGCATTCCGTAAGGCGCCGAACAACCGTATGAGAATCTCGCCGATGACGGGCGTCGCCACGGCGTGCACAAAAAAAGAGTGTGTGGCCGCACGGTGCCAAATGAAGGCATCGATCGGATCATCGAAGGGATAGAACACGTCGAGATCCGGCAAGGTCCCGAGCACGCCGCCGGTCAGCGCGGCCTTGCGTGGCCCCAGCCGCCGGCCGAGCACCGCCAAACCGACGCCCGCCCCCAAGGCGAATTGGGTCACCGAATCCATGCGTGTATTTCAGCCTGTTTGGTTTCCAGCCGCACGCCGGGCGTGTGAAATCGGTGTGTCGTCAAGCTTGGCGCGCCAGCTTCTTGTTGCGATGGTATGTGAGCGCAGCCGAAACACATATCGCCACGGCATCCTCGTTCAACGGTTCGGCAGCATCGAAAACGATGGCGCGATTGCCTTCATATCGAAACTCGTCGGGAAATTGGCTGCGAAAAGTTTCCACAAGGTTTGTGTTGCAGTTGAAATACAAGGCGTAGCGGTCCGGCACCCGCTTCTTCCACCCAATTCTGATCGTGCTGCCGCTTTTGCTGGCCTCGGTCAGATAAGCGGGCTCGCCCCATTTGAGCGTCTCGGTGATCGGTCCGACCTCGTCCATCGCCGCGGCGGTCTTTAGGATCAAGTCGCGTAATTCCAATGCCCGCGCCCGAACGTTTGGCGGATAGGACGCGAAGACTTCGGCAACGGGCGGGACGGGACGAGCGTTCATACCGCTAGCTTATAGATCAAGAGATGTGTTGTCCTGAGGCCGTGCGCCCAAGGTCTCGATATCGCCTGGAACCCCCTGGATGACTATGCTTCGCGCCCAACGAAACCAATACTGATTTGAGACCGAACACGCTATGTCCTTGCGCTTTGTCGCCGCCTTTGCACTTTGCCTCTCCGCGCTTCCTTGCGTGTTCGAGAGCCGACCCTCCGCCGCCGCGGATGAGGGACTACGCACACTTGCCGCTGCGGTCGGTCTGCCCATCGGAACGGCACTGGCGCCCGGCGGCCTGGACGACGATGCCTATATGGACTTGGCCGCTCGTCATTTTTCGATCCTGGTCCCGGAGTACGGCCTCTACATGAGCCAGCTGCAACCGGCACCCGGTGTTTGGGATTTTGGCGATGCCGATGCGGTCGCCGCTTTTGCCGCCGAACATGTTCAGATGCTGCGGGGTCATGCTTTGATCTGGGGTCTGCCCATAGGCGCACGCAATCCGTTCGGCGGCTGGCGGCCGACACCGGGTTGGGTCCACGAAAGCGAATTGTCGCGCTCAGAGGCGATCGCCGTGATGAAACGGCAGATCGAGACCGTGATGGCGCGGTATCGCGGTCAAGCGCGCGACTGGATCGTTGTCAACGAAGCGTTGGGGTCCCATGACGTGGACGGCGTGAGGCTGAGCCCCACCATTTGGCTTGAAACCATCGGGCCGGACTATATCGCCCTCGCCTTTGAGCACGCGCGGCAGGTGGATCCGTCGGTGCGGCTGATCCTGAACGACTATGGCGCCGATTATCTCGGACAACATGGCGGGTCGGATCGAGTTGACGATTACTACGACTTGCTGGCTTATTTGCTGGCAGCCGGCGCACCGATCGACGGAGTCGGCTTTCAGTTTCATCTTTCGGTCGAATATGACGCGCCAACCGTTGCGCAGATTGCCGATAACATGGCGCGCTACCAGGCGCTCGGGCTCAGTACGCATATCACGGAGCTTGACGTTCGCATTCCTGCGCCCGTGACCGATGCCAAGCTAAGGAAACAGGAGGAACTCTACGAAACCGTCTTGCATGCGGTGATCCAAAGCGGCGTTGCGGATGTCACCTTGTGGGGTTTCACCGACCGGTATTCATGGATCGTAACGGGCGAAACGTTCGAAAATTATCCGGTCGGGACGTTGCTGGATTCCGAATTGGCTCCGCACCCCGCATTCGCCGCTGTCAGAAATCTATTTGAAAGACACTCGAAATGACGACCCAAAGGGATCGGACCGGTGAGAGGCCCGAGATCGTACACCGCTACGACCACCGCTTTTTCGACAGCGGCCGCTGGCGCGATTTCAAGCCTCGGCCCGACGACATTTTTGTCTGTACCGCCTACAAGGCCGGCACCACGTGGATGCAGATGATTTGCGCGTTGCTGGTTTTTCAGACACCCGAGCTGCCAAAACCTCTAGGGCGCATCTCACCGTGGCTCGAGCGTGACACGATGGATATCGAAGAGGTGCTGGCGCTGCTGGAAGCGCAGACCCACCGCCGTTTCATCAAGACCCACACGCCGCTCGACGGCCTGCCTTTTTTCGAAGACGCGACATACCTGTTCGTCGGCCGCGACCCGCGCGACATCTTCCTGTCCAAGCACAATCATATTTTGAACGCCAATGCCGCCGCTGCACGCCGAAAAGGCGGCGACTGGCCCAAAATTCCGGAAGACATCCGCGAGTTTTTCCGCATTTGGATTTCGACGGGGTCGTTCGATTGGGAGCAAGACGGCTGGCCCTCCTGGTCTGTGCTGAACCACAATGAGACGTTCTGGCGTTTCCGCCATCTGCCCAACATTCATTTTTTTCACTATGACGATCTGCGGCGCGATCTCGACAGCGAAATGCGGCGCGTGTCCGCCGCGCTCGACATTCCGGTTGACGAGGCGATCTGGCCGGACCTCGTGAACGCGGCGACCTTCGACAATATGAAGCGCAACGCCGACCAGATTGCGCCCGGCGCCGATCGCGGCGCGTGGCACGACAATGCGCGCTTTTTCAACAAAGGCACAAGCGGCCAATGGCGCGACGTGCTCGGCGAGGCGGAGTTGGCCCTCTACCGCGCGGCCATAGCCGAACGTGTCTCCCCCGCCCTCGCCGAATGGCTGGAGAATGGCGGCCCGGCAAAATAGGCATTGTGCGAAGAGCAAAGAAAAAGACAGGTCATTCAACTTTAAGGAGGAGCGAAAGCTATGGCTGATTTCATCCTGACCAGCGACAGTTTCAAGGATGGCGACTATTTGCCCAGCGACCATATCTTGTCGGCGGATTTCGGTTTTGGCTGTGCGGGCGGCAACCAATCGCCGCATCTCGCTTGGACCGCCCCACCAAAAGGCACCCATAGTTTCGCGCTGACCTGTTACGATCCCGACGCGCCGACCGGCAGCGGCTTCTGGCATTGGTTGGTGGTCAATATCCCACCGGATGCCCGCGAACTCGCACTCGGTGCTGGCAGTGAAGGCGGGACATTGCCCGCCGGCGCCCTACAAGTTCGCACTGATTTCGGAAAGCCGGGTTATGGCGGTCCCTGCCCGCCGGAGGGCGACCATCCACATCGCTATCTGTTTTCCCTGCATGCGGTGAGCCTCGCCGAACTCAAGGTTACCGCGGATACCTCGGCCGCCGTGGTCGGGTTTCAGCTCAATTTCAATACTGTCGCCAAGGCCACTTTGATGGGCTTGTACAAGCGTTAACGCAGACATCGGCGGGCCTGTTCGGCCCAACCCGATCGTTTCACCCCCACCCAAACCCTCCCCCATCAAGGGGGAGGGCTCTTAAATTTGGGGCGCGTCTAGAGCTTCGCCCCTTTTTCCTGCGCATATCAATGGTTCGCTAGCTACGAAAATGCGATCCTTGTGAAGACCGGGGGCCTCATATGGATCCGAGTCAATCCCCTCCCCCTTGATGGGGGAGGGTTTGAGTGGGGGTTCTGGAAACACCCGCGCTAAACCCTCAATGCCGGACTCAGCCGCTCGGTCAGGCCGCTTTGCGTGCCTGTTGCTTCTCGAAACCGCGTTGGAAATCGGCGAGCGTGATCGTGCGGGTGACACGGCCCGCGTCGTCGAGCAAATCGTACACGCGACCGCCGACTTCCTTCATGCTCAACAATATGACCGCGCCGTCCGGGCCGCCGGCCTCTTGGTGCATTTCACCGCCATCGTTGGTCGAGAACGTACCCGGCTTTTTGATCTTCGGCGTCTCCGGATCCGGGCCGTTCAGGTGCCAGACCTGATGTTCGCCATCGATGACGAGTGTCTTTGTGGCGCCGACATGGTTATGCGGCACGCAGCAGGCGCCCGGCGCGAACTTCATCAGCATGTCGACCGTCTCGGTCACCGGATCGACGTTCAGAATGTGATACCAAAGGTCGTCGAATCCGGCGAAGAGCGCCCAATCGATCGCGCGGTCATCGAATTTGAAAGAACTCGTCATGGGTCGCCCTCATAGCCGGAAGGATTGCCGGCAATCCTATCGGATCATCGCCAAGTCCGCGATATCGAGGCCTGCCTTGCGCAGCCCTTCAATCATATGTTGGACATCTTCAGGCGCGAAGTTCCATTTCTCCGCCCAATCGCGGAAGACGCGCGGAAAATCCGGCTGAGACGCGAGCAGATCCGCAACCGCCGCTTCGCCTTCCGCTAATTCGCCGGCTTGGGCGTGGGCTATCGCGAGCCGCATATGACTGCGCCATGATGCGCGGCCGGCCGCTGTTTCCTTGGCGACCTCAAGCGCCCGCGCATAGTCGCGGTTGGCGTAGTGCTGGTAAAAATCGGGGATGCGGTACCAAGTGGGGTATACCGGATTCAGCGCGATGGCGCGGTCGATCAAAGCGCGTCCCGTTTCGCGTTGGCCGGAGAATGCGATGTAGTAACCCGCGGTGCCGACGATATCGGCATTCATCGGGTTGAGCCGGACGGCTTCGAGCGCTTCGTCGATTGCCTGGTCAACGTCTCGCCGAAAAAACAGCCCGCGCGCGAGCGCCAAGTGCGCCCAAGCGCTGGTCGGGTCGAGTTCCGCCGCCCGACGCGCCGCCTCGAGCCCGCGATCCACCGACTCCGGCGATCCGTCGAACGCAATGCTGTATTCGAGGACATAAACCAGCGCCAGCGAAGCCCAAGCATCCGAATAATTGGGCGCCACCTCAACGGCCCGTTCCAAACAAGTCCGCGCGTCATCGCGCGCCTCGGGCGTTATGGATCGGCGCATCTCGTGCACCCTGAGAACACAGTCATAG
>JANQOH010000456.1 GCA_028289725.1 Alphaproteobacteria bacterium | reverse complement strand
GACGCGGAGGCGCGGGGGCGTCTTGCCGACATCCAAGGCGGTGTCGTGCGCGAGAAGACCGGCGTGCTCGACAATGTCATGACGGCGCTCGAGCCGTTCTTGCCGCAAAAACGGACGACATAGGACGCTATGCGCGCCCCCGACTTCTGGCAGTCACAGGGCGTATTGCCTTCGCTCCTCGCACCGGTGGCTGCCTTATACGGCGCGGCTGGATCCTTGCGGCGGCGGTGGCGTCAGCCATGGCGTGCACCCGTGCCGGTTATTTGCGTCGGCAATCTCGTCGCCGGTGGCGCGGGAAAAACACCGATTGCCCGATCAATCTGCGCCCGCCTTACCCAACAGGGGCATCAGTGCCATTTGCTTAGCCGCGGCTATGGCGGACGGGCGTCTGGCCCGCTCCAGGTTGACCCGCAACGCCACGGCGCGCGTGATGTTGGTGATGAGGCGCTTCTGCTCGCACAAACAGCGCCGGCATGGATCGCGCGCGATCGTGCCGCCGGGGCCCGTGCGGCGGCGCAGGCGGGCGCCACAGTCATCATACTCGACGACGGATTTCAGAACCCTTCACTCGAAAAAGACTTGTCATTGCTGGTCGTCGACGGCGCGTACGGATTCGGCAATGGCAGATTGATCCCGGCCGGCCCGCTGCGCGAACCCGTTGCCGACGGCGTTTCAAGAGCCGACGGCGTCGTACTAATCGGAGACGACTCCGCCCAGGTGTGCCGGCGCGTGCCTTCACACATCCCCATATTGCAAGCCAAACTCATTCCGGGTGCCGGTTCCGCGGACATCGCCGGCAAACCCGTTGTCGCCTTCGCGGGCATCGGTCGACCAGAGAAGTTTTTTCAAACTTTGGAGAATTTGGACTGTGATCTGCGCGGACGCCATGCGTTTGCCGATCATCACTTCTTTCGCGACCACGAAATCATGGTGCTTGCCGATAAAGCCGACAAATTAAAGGCACAGTTGGTAACTACGGCGAAGGATTTCGTTCGATTGCCCGATCATCTGCAGGCACTGGTCGCGTTCATCGAAGTGGATGTCGCGTGGAGCGCCGCGACAGATCTCGACCATCTGCTAATGATGACGCTGCGGACAAACTGACATGACAGTGTCGCGCCGCATGCGTTATTTGACGGAGTATGTGCTGATGCGCGCGGCGTTTGCACTGTTCGGTGCGTTGCCGCTGGACCGTGCGTCGGCGCTCGGCGGATGGATCGGCCGTGTGCTGGGGCCACGCCTCAAAATCACCGATCGCGCGCGCAACAACATGAGCTGGGCGTTACCGGAGCTGTCGGAGGCGGCGCGCGCCAAGCTCATAGTCGATATGTGGGAGCATCTGGGTCGTGTTTTCGCCGAGTATCCCCACTTGGGCGACTTTCGACTCTACGACAGCGACGGCCGTGTCGAAGTCGTCGGCGTGGAGGAAATGGAGAAAATGCGCGCCGACGGAATTGGCGGCATCTTCGTCTCCGGCCACATCGGCAATTGGGAACTTGCCTCGCTCGGCGTGACGCAAAGAAACATGCCGCTGTTTCACATCTATCGCGCGGCCAATAACCCATGGGTCGACCGTTTGATCGAACGATGCCGCGAACCGATTGGCGGACACCATTATCCAAAAAGTGCCGGCGGCGCGCGCAACATGCTCAAGGCGCTCAAGGATGGCGAGCATCTGGCCATGCTGGTCGACCAAAAATACAATGAGGGCATTCCCGTACCGTTTTTCGGACGAGATGCGATGACCGCGCCCGCGGTCGCTGAGTTTGCGCTGCGCTTTCAAGTTCCGCTCACGCCGGCTCGGGTCGAGCGCCTCGAAGGTGCGCGCTTTCGTCTGACGATATTTCCGCCACTGACCCTTCCCGACACAGGCGACCGCGCCGCCGACGTGCACACCGTCATGTCCGAATTAAACGCCCTGTTCGAGTCATGGATCCGGGAACGCCCGGAACAATGGCTTTGGCTCCACCGGCGCTGGCCGAAAGACGTGTCGGTGGATTGAGCATTACCACCCCGCGTGTTTTTGATTCGCGATAACGGCCCGGGCACGACGCTCGAATATCAACGCTTCGCCGAGGGTTTCTACGCCTGCCTCGCTGAGTCGTGGAATCATACGCGCCCACATTTCGGCTGCCATAAGTGCATCGCCAAGCGCCGTGTGACGGCCAGCGACAGCAACGCCCCAGCGCCGCGCCATACCTTCTAAACTGAGATCGCGTTCCCTGGGATCGAGCGCAGCGGCTAATCGCACAACATCCAACGCCACCGGCCGCGACCAGTCCAAACCGACACGCTTGCATTCACCGCGCAGAATCGCCAAATCAAAACCGATATTGTGCCCCACGACCACATGATCCGTTAGCATCGCATTGAGTTTGGGAAACAGTTGCTCGAACGTATCCGCGTCCTTGACCATTTCGTCTGTGATGTGATGAATGGCGGTGGAGCGTGGCGGGATGCGACGCTCCGGATTCACCAAAACGTCCAATGCCTGATCTTGATTGACGTTGGCGCCATGGCCGGGGATCGCACCGACCGACACGACGCGATCGCGGCGCACGTCGAGCCCGGTCGTTTCCAGGTCAGCCACCAGTACGGGTATGTCACTGAGCCGCGTCGCAGGATCGAAAGGGCCGGTCAAGGACGCCGCGCGCGCACGGTCCGGTCCGAAACGAATGCGGAAGACGAGCAGGGTCCCAACAATCAAGATCAAACAAAGCGCGAGGGCGCCGATCAGCAAATCCATGTCATCGCCGGTCCAAGACATCAAAAGATTGAACCGGTGAAATCACTTCGAACGCGATCGCGCAAAGCTTCGATGGCGCGAAGACCGTCGACAAACAGCTCTCGATCCCGCGCGGACAATTCATGCGGATCAAGCCAGTATCCGATTTCCTGTCCGTTGCGAAAATCAGATATCTGCTGGCGCAGCATGAGGCCGGTGATCAATTCGAAAGCCGCGTGCAGATAATCGCCCTCATCGCGGTTGATCACACCCCGCTCACCCAAGGCGCCTATCCGCTCCAAAGTTCCCGTGTTTGCAACGCCATTGATCATGCTGAGCAGACGAACGGTTTCCACCAGCGGCAAGCTCGCATCATATTTGAGATTGAGCCGGTCCTTGTGCGCTGCTTCATCGTGTGTCCGCAGGCGCCCGAACCACCCGAGCGCCGTGCGGTGTTCGGACTGGATGGCGTGCATGTCCTGAAGAAACGGCGGCGCCGTCGCCATACGTTGCGTGACGTGCTGGCGCAACTGCGCGGACAGATTTTTGTCGCCATAGACACCGCGAAAATCGAAAAAAATGTCGGCTAGTCGGATAATCGACTGGTTGCGTTTGGCGAGCCAAAAATCGAGCTGGGCGCGCCACTGGCTGAGCGATTTTCGCCATAATGCATTGCTGGCCATCACACCGCCGTTGCAGAAGGGCAGACCGACTTGATCGAGCATGCCGGTCATGCGCACGGCCAGATCGATAAAGAAGGCGTCGACCGCGCGGTGGTCCGCATCATCGTAGTCAGCAAGTATGAAGCCATTGTCTTGGTCGGCACCGATGGCGCTCTCGCCGCGCCCGCCCGAGCCCATGACGATGACCGCGAATGGGACAGGCGGGGCACCAACGCCTTCTTGCGCCATGTTGCGCAACGCCAAGTCAATCACACGGCAATGCAAATCAGCGTTGACCTGGCTGATCAGCGAGAGAATTTCGGGAGCCGGCACATTGTCGTCAAACAGTTGCTCGGCTACCGAAACTTGCTCGGCTTTCACGGCAGCCATGCCACGAACCGACTGATCATGTGTCAAGCGGTCGATCTGGTCGACCATTTGGCCGGAGGCGACCGCCAAAGCATCATGAAGCTCAAGAACGCCGACGGGCGTGCCCTTGCCATCAATGACCGGCATGTGACGTAGCTTGCGCCGGCGCATCGCCGCAATCGCGTGGAACAGGTAGTCGTCGTCGGCAATGGCGTCGACAGGACTGGACATAACCTGTTCAACCGGCGTGTTGCGCCCGACCTGGAATGCGATGCGGCGCGTGGCGTCTTGCTCGGTAACGATCCCCGCGGCGCGCTGGTCTCCGTCGGTAACGATCACGCAGGACGCGCGGGCGTCCGCCATTCGTGCAAGAGCCTCCCCGCAGTTTGTGCCGGCGCGGACCAGAGGCGGCGCGGCGCGCATATGGTCGCGCACAAGACGTGTGAAAACCGCGGTTTGTGATGCCATCAGTCGGTCTTTGTCACGCGTTTTGCCCACGCCGTACCCGCGACTATACTGGATTCGGCTTGCCGCGGCAGGGGCCGGGGCGGCCGGGAGATGGTGTATGTTCGCCTTGGACCCAGACTTGCCGGAGGACGTCTCCAACGTTCTAAAATCGGCCGCGTTGCTTGAGGTTTCGGAGTTTCGTGTCTTCGAGCTAGCTTACGCCGCTTGGTTCGGTCCAAGCGGTGATGACGAACCGGACCCGAAAGCACTCGACCGTTGCTTTTTCGACTATTTGTACCGCGATCACGTCCCAACCTGGGTCCGTTCATTCGCGCGTGAGGTGGTGCGGCGCGCCCAGGCCGGATCGTTCGATCCCGCCGATTACGGCATCACGCATGACCCGCCGACGCCAACGATGATCTATCTCGGCATTCGCTACGCCGTGTGGGCCGCTCTCACACTTGGCTTCATCATCGCCAGCGCACAAATGGTTTCGGGTCCCACGGGCTGCTATCTTCCGCCATGCTATTGATCTCGTTCGCATTATAAACACCCGCGCAATCGACGCCGAAGCGAATGCCCGCGCTTATCGATATCGTATTTCTGGTCGTGACCGCCGCCATTGCCGTGCACGCCGTGACCTATCGCGACAAGCAAGGCAAGGCTGACTGGGTACGCCTGTTGTTCGGCTGTATCGCATTGGTGTTTTTTCTGCGCGTCCTGTTTGTGGACGTGATCGGCCTGGTTTGACGTATCGCGTCGCGTTTTATTGCTGATAGGGCCGCTGCGCCGCGTCTGTTTCTGGCAGGTGCAAGAGTCGCTCCTCCGGTGGCTTCGCGAGTTCGGCCTCCAGGTAGGCGAGGCGGTCCGCAATCGTCGGCGGTTTATCGGCCTGATTGCGCAAAAACCGGGTCATCCAGTGCGGTCCACCGGCGAGCTCGGGATCAATTGACAGAGCGTGACGATAATCCGCAACGGCCTGCTCATGCTGCCCCATGCGATCGTAGAGGATGCCCCGATTGGCATAGGCGCCTCCGAACGCCGGATCCGCTTCGATGGCGATTGAAAAAGCGCCGAGGGCCTCTTCATTGCGGCCGAGTTGCATGAGAGAAAGTGCGATGCCGCGGAGAGCGTAGGCATTGTCTGGATCGAGATCTTGTCGATCACGATACAGCTTTAGGGCGCGCTCGTAGTCGCCATCTTCGAACGCCCGGTCCGCGGCTGACTGCGCATCGAGCGCTGGATCGCGTTGGCCGATCAAACCGTCGTAAAGAAACCAAGCAACGCTCGCGAGCGCCAACGCGATCGCAATGCGCTTCCAGGTTTGGTCGAATCTGCCCGCCATGGATGCCTAGTGTTCGGCTAGGACGCGCCTGCGGCGTTTAGTAGCCGAAGATTGAAAAGGGCCGAAAACAGAAGGCACAACGCCGCCGAGATCACCCAAGCGCGCCGCTTCTGTCCGTCAATTTCATTGGCGTCGAGCTTGCGATCGAGCTTGCGTTCGAGACGGCGCACACTGAGCACCCACACCAAACGGGCAGCGGGCCACCACAGAGCCACGGCCAAGGCCAATGTCCAAAGCACATATGCTTGATGGCTCACGGGAGGCCCGCTCGTTCCGGCGCGCCTCCCGCTCGATCAAATACCGCCTTACGGCTTGTCGACCGCAAGCTGAATGTCGCCGACATCCTCGTACAGCGCTTCAACCTCACGTGCCGGCACGGTGGCCATCTCCATTTTGTAGGCGAGGAACCACATCATGAACACACCGATGATCCACCACAGGATTTGCCACGCCCAGATCGACGGAATGCCGAACATCCAGGTCGACGCATCATTCGGCGAACCGAAAATCCAGTTGCCAATCACCGCGCCTGGCCCGATCGCGAACAGGAACCAGATCAGTGTCAGCGCCCATGCCCGCGGTATCAAGTGACGCTTGCTTTCCGGCAACCCCGCATGCTCGCGGAGGAAGGCGTGGAACGTCATCTTGTGGTCGTGGTCTGCTTTGTTCTGCGTGACGAACGACACCAGAATCGCAACCCCGAGATTGCACAAGATACCCCAGCCCGCCGAATGGATGGTCAGAGGCCAGCGCCCCCACGCCTCAATGCCAAACCAAGTCTGGCCGATCGACTCGGTGACCGTGACACCGATCAGGCCGGCGATCAGACCAAGCGTAACGCCCGCGCGCGTGAGCCAGGGCCACCAGCAAATGGCAATCAGCGACGGCCACATCTGAAATCCGTAGGCCACCGCCAAACCACCGAGCAAAACAAGCGCATCTGTCGACGTCCAAGCGACCGCAAGCGCCGCACCGACGATTAAGACCACGCCGACGCGTCCGGCAAACTTCTGTTGTGCATGGGTCGCGCTCGGCATCAGGTAGTGCTTAAGCAAGTCGCGCGTGAGCATCCCACCGGCCGTCGACATATAGGCGGCTCCCGTCGATTGCATCGCGGCAAGCGCACAAACCGAAAGCAGGCCCACCAACCAGGGTGCGGCGTCCGCCATCAAATTGATGAGCTGGGAGACCAGCATATCTCCCTTGCCTTCGGACTGCATAAGATCGATCACGACGGGCTTATCCGCCACATCCGGCGATGCCGCGACCGCCGCGGCAGCAGCTTCAACACCTGCGTCTGCGAGGTCTGAGAACGTCGGCGCAGCACCGTTTGCAGCGTAAAGCGCCAGGCCTTCCGTCACCAACGCACCCAGCTGATCCTCGTCCAACTCGTTGAGCGCGTCGTAGTAGGTCGGCTTGATCAAGCCGGCCTGAACGGCCTCGACAATCTCTCGCGGCGCCTTGTCCGGAAATGCGGTCGAGAATTTGGGGTCAGCACCAAGCATGTGACCGCCCATGCCCTGGATCGCAGTAAAGGTGAACAGGATTAGGCCGATGCCGAACGACGACGCCCAGACCTGTTGTGGCGCGAATGGTTTCGGGCTTTTGTTCGAGAAGGCCCACATCGTGAACGCCGGAGCGGACTGAATGCCCATGAGGGCAAACATGTAAGTCAGCACCATAATGCCGGTCCATGCGCCGCCCTGAGCCTTAGCCCCCGCGTCCACGAACTGTATCACCCCGGGTATCGCGACATAGTGGCTATACCCGTCAGGCGTCAATTTCTCGTCGATCGTGGTCAAGGCCGCGATGCCATCGACTAAGTTGCCCATGCCACCGATATAGCCAAGGGCAATTATGCCGATCGCGATGATGCCTCCGGCAAGCAGAATGCACTGCATGGTGTCGACATACGCCACTGCGCGCAGACCACCAGATGCGACGTAAATGATCACCACCGCGGACAGGAGGATCATTCCCCACTCGACCTCGAACATGCCGTCAGTCAAAACGTTGAACAGGAAGCCCGAGGCGCGGAGTTGAACGCCGAGATATGGCACTGAGAACACCAGCGCGACGATGACGATCAAAATGCGAATGACGTCGGAGCGGAAATAGTCCGACAGCATCTCGCCCGGCGTCACGAAGCCGAAACGCTTGCCGATCATCCATTGGCGCTTGAGGAACATGACGCCCGTGAACGGAATCGTAATCGCGTAGAAAGACGCATAGGCATAAGGCAGACCGTCGCGGTAGATCAGACCCGGATGGCCCATGAAAGTCCAACCCGAGAACGATGTCGCGGTCGCCGCCAGCACAAATACCCAAATTGAAATTCCGCGGCCGGCAATGAAATAGTCACTTGCCGTGCGGGCGCTCAAAGCACCCTTAATTCCCCAGAAAATGCAGTACGCCCAATACAGGGCCACGAATACGAACAGCCAAATGATCTTGGCTTCCATGGGCCTCCCCCTAGGTCTCCGAGCGGATCGCTCCGGCACCGCTCTGATTAACCGTCACCATCGCGCTCCCCGAGGCGGCGGTTCATTATGAACGCGTTTTTGGGACACACTGATGTGCGATTAGCCCGCGCTCAATCGCACTGTTCCACGCCCTTCCCGCGTCGGTCAATGGCAATTCCCCGCCACGCGACCGCTCGATTTACGCCACATAAACCCTTCAGGCAACCTCAAATCCCTAACAGCCATGGGGTCATCCGTCGAATTGTTCTCTCATTTTTCGACTGTCACGCGCGTGCCAGACGTGGCGGATTCGAGCAAAGCGTCGATCAAGAAATGGACCTTGAGAGCTTCGTCCACCGGTACCAGCGGTGACCGATCCTCGTCCAAGGCATCCAGGAAATCTTCCATCACCGCGCGATGGGCGTCATGGGGAAAGTCCATTGGGTCTGAGCCACCGCCGGTCTTGGTTGGCGAACCGATCCGCTCGGACCGACCATCATGATAAGTGAGGTCCAACACCTCACCGGATAGCCGCGCCGTCCCGAGGGTCCCGATAATGTCAATCCGTTCGGCGTCGCCCGGAAACTGAGCCGTCGTTGCAAGCATGCCGGCGGGCGCGCCGTTCGACAAAATCATTCCGGCGGCGGCGAAATCTTCGCACTCCATCTGATGCACGGCCGTTGTCGCGGCCACGGCCGAGACCGATTGGACACCGCCGACGAGGCTTTGGAATAAATCGAGCGGGTGGATCGCTTGGGTCATCAGCGCGCCGCCGCCGTCCCGCGCCTTCGTGCCGCGGCCCGGTTCGTCATAGTAGCTCTGAGGCCGCCACCAAGGCACCGACACGTTCGCCGCAGCGATTTCGCCAAGTGCGCCATCGTCGAGCAATTGGCGCAACTTTCGGCTCGATTCGCGAAACCTGTTTTGGAGGACGACGCCGGTCTTGATCTTGGCCGTCCGCGCCGCCGTCACCAAATCACGGGCACGCGACAGATCGATCTCCAGCGGCTTCTCGAGAAAGACATGTTTTCCCGACGCCGCGGTGCGACGAACTAAATCGAGGTGACTGTTCGGCGGCGAGAGAATCGCGACCGCGTCGATCGAGGAATCGCCAAATATTCGGTCAATGTCCGTGGTGGTGGGGAATGGAAACTGCGTCGAAAACTGGTCGCAACGATCCTGCGTGCGGCTTGCCGCCCACACGACGTCGACGCGGTCAGCCAAGTCGACGAGGCCTTTGGCATGGGGTGTCACGGCCATGCCAAGGCCGATCATCGCGATTCGTCGTTTCATTGCGCCTCCCGAGAGCTTCGTGCGTGTGGTGAAGCGGCGCGGTTGCTCTGCCGCGCCGACTCGCGATATTTCGAGTGCCCAGGTGGCACAAGTTCTATTTTTGGCAACGTGGAGCCTTCAGACCGATGACGCAGGGCAACCGAGGTGGCGCACCCGCCTCGAAAAGACCGGCCAAACGTGCGACGCGCGATCCCGAGCGGACGCGCGCGCGCATTCTGTCCGCGGCGAAGTCGGCGTTCGCGGAAGCCGGACTTGGCGGCGCGCGGGTCGATGAGATCGCGGCCCGCGCCAAGGTCAACAAACGCATGATCTATCATTATTTCGGCAACAAGGATGGATTGTTCCTGGCCGTCTTGGAGGGCACTTATGCTGATATTCGTAAAGCCGAGCGCGAACTTGATCTCGGTGATCTCGATCCCGTCGAAGCGATCAAAACGCTCGTCGCCGCCACTTGGGAGTATTACCTGCGCAACCCGGAGTTTCTCCGACTGATCAACAGCGAGAACTTGCATGGCGGGCGTCATCTGGCCAAATCGAAAATTATCCGAGAGCTTCATTCGCCGTTCGTGCAGATGGTTGCCGAAATATTAGAGCGCGGCGAACGCGCCGGCGTGTTCCGCAAGGGCGTCGACCCTGTCCAACTCAACATCACGATCGCCGGGCTTGGCTATTACTACCTGACAAACCGGCAC
This sequence comes from Alphaproteobacteria bacterium, assembly GCA_028289725.1. Taxonomy (GTDB): domain Bacteria; phylum Pseudomonadota; class Alphaproteobacteria; order UBA7887; family UBA7887; genus JAKZSU01. Next base: position 2,316 of record JANQOH010000456.1, on the reverse strand, counting down.
ACGCTGTCGATCATTTTCGATCGCGACCTCATGACTCCGGAGGCATTGTCGGCGCGTGTCGATTTCATGATCGAAAATGTGCTTGGCTATCTAATGGCTCGATAAATGTCACGCCGCCACCGCGGCGCGCGTGACGGCATCGACAGACGGCCGAAACCCCATGCGCGACAACACATCCCGTTCGACGTCAACCCCATCCGCAACTTCGATCAGCGCGATGCCCGCATCTGTCAATCGGAATACCGCCCGTTCGGTCACATAAAGCACCTCTTGCCCATTGGCGCGCGCCTGCGCGCCGCTGAACGTAATGTGGCGTACGCAATCGACCAATTTTGAAACGCTGCCAGGCTGTTGAATGACGAGACACCCGGAATCGGACACGACCTTCAGACCCTTCGCCTCGAACGCGCCGCAAAACACGACCTTCTTTGCGTTTTGTGTGATTTCGACGAAACCACCCGGACCGACCACGCTGTCTCCGAGTTGCGAAACGTTGACGTTGCCATCGCCGTCCATTTCGCCCATGCCGAGAAACGCTATGTCGACGCCACCTCCGGAATAAAAATCGAACTGGTCCACCGAACTGACGATGGCTTGCGCATGCCGCGTCGCACCGAACAACGCACCGTCGATGATTTCGCCGTTGTGCCCGCCCTGCTCTACCGTGGTCCAAAGATCGAGGTCAGTCTGATCGGCGACCAGAGACGAAATGCCGCCCGGTATGCCGTAGCCGTAGTTGACCGAGGCGCCAGGCCGAAGCTCGCGGGCGGCGCGCGAGGCAATGATACGTCTGAGCCCGGTTGGTTGTACGACAGGGCTGACACTGTCAGCGCGTGACGCCTCGCCGCTGATCGCCGGATCGTGTGCGCCAGCGTAGGTTTGGCGTTGTGCCGGTACCACGACGACACAATCGACCAAAACGCCGGGTATACGCACATCGCGTGCGGGCACAATTGGGTGATCGATCGACTCTCGCACTTGCGCGATCACCTGGCCGCCGGAATTGCGCGCCGCCAGCGCGACGGCGTAGGCATCCATGTCCGCCGCTTCGTGGCGCGTCGAGATATTCCCGCGCGCGTCGGCGATCGAACCGCGTACCACGCCGACATCCACCGCGAATGGTTTGTAGCGCAAGTATTCACGGCCATCGAAATTGACCACCTCGACAATGTCATCGACCGCGCGCGCGTTGACCTTGCCGCCCCCATGACGGGGATCCGCGAACGTCCCCAAGCCGACATGCGTGATCACGCCGGGCCGGCCGGCGCCAATCTCTCTCAACAATGTCGATATGACACCTGCGGGCAGCGTATAAGCCTCGATCAGGTCGGCACGTGCCAAAGCCTGCATTTCAGGCGCCCAAGACCAGTGGCCGCCAATCACGCGCCGAACCATGCCTTCATGGGCAAAGCGGCCAATTCCGCTGCCTTTCGCATCGCCGATTCCGAGCGCGTGAACCACGGTCAAATCGCGTGGATGGCCGGTACCGAGAAATCGCTGTTCGATCGCTTGAAGAACGCTGTCGGCTTCCTGCAACCCGCCGCCCGACCCGGTTACCGCGATGCATGCACCATCGGGAATGTCGATCACGGCGTGCTCGGCCGTTACCGCTTTTTGCTCCATCCTGCGTTTTCCTTGACGCTCGCCGCCCCAACCGATTATTTAAGTAACCATATAGTTACTTAAGTGCCGACACAAGGCCCCCAACTTCCATGCTGCACCTGTCCGACGAGCATCGACAAATCCAAGATATGACGCGGCGCTTTGCCGATGACGTGATTCGTCCTATCGCCGAAGAGCTTGATCGCGAAGAACGGTTTCCAGCCGACTTATACACCCAAATGGGCGAACTAGGTCTATTCGGCATTACGGTTCCCGACGCGCTCGGCGGCGCGGGCATGGACACACTGGCCTATGCCGTGGTGATGGAGGAGCTATCGCGCGGTTACGCGTCGATTGCTGATCAATGCGGACTTATCGAGTTGATCGGCACCTTGCTCACCCGCCACGGAACGGATGAACAGCGCGCGCGATATCTAGGCGCGGTGCTGAAAGCCGAAACCAAGGTGGCTTATTGCATCACTGAGGCCGAGGCCGGCACCGACGTTTCAGGTATCAAGACCCCCGCCGTTCGCGATGGCGACGGCTGGCGGCTGTCCGGCAGCAAACTGTGGATCCACAATGCGCCTGTCGCCGATGTGGCGTTCGTCCTCGCGCGCACGGACAAGGCGGCGGGTCATCGCGGCATGAGCATATTCATTGTCGACTGCGCGGCGCCGGGCGTCACGCACGGCCCCAAGGAACACAAAATGGGTC
>JANQOH010000454.1 GCA_028289725.1 Alphaproteobacteria bacterium | reverse complement strand
ATATGAGCGCTGCCGATGTTGAAACTGTGCGCGCCGCAATCCGCGCTTTGACGCCATCTTTGTTCGCCCGCATGGCCGGGTATAGCGGCGTGCTCGCACCGACCGCCCCCATCCTCCCACCACCCATCGCCGACATCGCCGAGGATCTCGAAGCCTATGGCGTTTTGAATGGCCTATCGCTGCGCAATACGCGGCTCGGCAACATGCTGCCATGTTGCGCTCTGACCTTGCCGTGCCCGGATACCGACTTGCCGGTGGGTCTGATGATCATGCGCCCGACGGGCGATGATGCGGCGGTCCTGCGGGTCGGCGCCGCGATCGAACGTCTTTTCCAGGGCTAACGCAACGCGCCGGTGCGCCCAAAAAATAATCACCTATATGGTACCGCCCATTTTTTAGGCGTTCTTTTCGACTTTTGATTCGGAATTTGGCCCTGGCAGGATGTGCTTGGGCCCAAAACGCATAATTTTCGTGCGTTTCCGCCTGAAATTCGAATTCCGGCATGATTCTTGATTCTCCCTCTGCGATTTCTCGTGGCCGGTCGGCCGACGCCGGCGGTCACCATGGATGATTACAACTTTGCCTGGGGGCACCAACCGACGTGGCACCGCGTCGCTGAGCCGACACCAGACACGTGGGAGACACAGTATGGATAAGATGATTAAGCGGCTGCTGCTGGCTGGCGCCGCGACCATGATCGGGGCGCTTGGCTTCGCGGGGGTCGGTTGGGCCCAAGACGCAACCGCCGCCGATGCTGCGGAAACCGCATTTATCTTCAACACCTTTTCATTTCTGTTTAACGGCGCGCTGGTCATGTGGATGGCGGCCGGGTTCTGCATGCTGGAATCCGGTCTGGTCCGCACAAAAAGCGCGGCCACCATATGCACCAAGAATATCGGCCTCTATTCCATCGCCGGCCTGATGTACTTCCTGGTTGGCTACAACCTGATGTACGACGGCGTGGACGGCGGCTTTATGGGCAGCTTCACTTGGCTGAACTCCACCGATCCCGGCTATGACGGCACCGGCGATTATTCGACGCCGTCCGACTGGTTCTTCCAGATGGTGTTCGTCGCGACCGCGGCGTCCATCGTGTCGGGCACTTTGGCCGAACGCATCAAGCTCTGGCCGTTTCTGATTTTCGTCGTGCTGCTGACGGGTATCATTTATCCGATCCAAGGTGCATGGCAGTGGGGCGGCGGTTGGCTGTCCGAGGCCGGCTTCAGCGACTTTGCGGGTTCGACCATCGTCCATTCGACCGGCGGTTGGGCAGCCCTGATCGGTGCCATCCTGCTTGGTGCGCGCAAAGGCAAATACGGCGCGAACGGCGCCGTCCACCCGTTACCCGGCTCGTCCTTGCCGCTGGCCACACTCGGCACCTTCATCTTGTGGCTCGGTTGGTTCGGCTTTAACGGCGGTTCGCAGTTGGCCCTCGGTACGGGCGCGGACGCCGCGGCGATGTCGCAGATATTCGCCAACACCAACCTCGCGGCGGCGGGCGGTGTGGTCGCCTCGATGATCTTGACACAAGTGCTGTACAAGAAGGTCGATCTGACCATGGCGTTGAACGGCGCGCTGGGCGGCCTGGTGAGCATCACCGCCGAACCCTTGGCGCCGAGCTTCTTCTCCGCCGTTTTGATCGGCGGCGTCGGCGGTGTCTTGGTAGTGATCGCCGTGCCGTTGCTCGACAAACTCAAAATCGATGACGTAGTCGGCGCGATCCCGGTTCACCTGGTGTGCGGCATCTGGGGCACCATGGCCGTGCCGCTGACCAATGACGGCGCAAACTTCACCACGCAGTTGACCGGTGTCGTCGCGATTGGTGCCTTTGTCGCAGTCGCCAGCGCGATCGTTTGGACCGTACTGAAGGTCTCGGTTGGAATCCGTCTCGACGAGGAAGGCGAAGCGCTTGGCGCCGATCAGACGGAGCTTGGCCTCGAGGCCTATCCGGAGTTCGGTCAAGGCTCACAGCGGATCTAATCCCTCCCAACATCCGCACCTGGCCCGGGCGAAGCGGGGATCGCCCGGGCCTTTTCTTTTGCCGGGCGGCGCGACGTGTTGCACCGCGCAGGCGCCGTGATAGTGTCGCTCGAACCACGATGTTTGTTCGGCTTCACCCCAAATGATCAACGATCGCCTCGCGGCTCTGACCGATTACCCGTTTCGGCGGCTTGCCGATCTTCTCGACGGCATCGACCCACCTACCGACGTGCCGCCGCTGATCATGTCGATCGGCGAGCCGAAACATCGTTATCCGGACCTGGTTTCCGAAACATTGGCCGCACATGCCGACGGGTGGGGCAAATATCCACCCACCATTGGGACGCCCGCGTTCCGTGCGGCGGTATCGGGTTGGCTGACGCGTCGGCATCGATCAGCCCAGCGGGCAAATCG
>JANQOH010000443.1 GCA_028289725.1 Alphaproteobacteria bacterium | reverse complement strand
AACGCGGCTTGCACCGCGACCAAAACCGTCGCCGCAATGGCGGCAGCCTGCCACCAGCGGACACGGCTTTGCGAAGGCTGAACCGTGCGTCTCTCGTCCGCGATCTTGCGGCGGAGGCGCGCAAGGCCGAGCTCGCCGGGCGACGCGACGGCGTCATCGGCTTTGACGCTGTCCCGAACTTTTTCGAGGAACGCGAGTTCGTCGCGGGCCTCGGGAGTGTCAGCAAGATAGGCTTCGGCCTCCCGCTGTTCTTCGTCTGTCGCCGTTCGGTTGGCGACCCACGGCAGCAGATCGTCTTTTTCCCGGTCGGTCATGACGCACCCCCGGTGATCGCGGCCAAACAGGCCTTGAGCGCTTTCTTGGCGTGGAAGATGCGCGTTTTCACCGTGCCTTCCGGGCAATCGGCGATTTGCGCGATTTCGCTGTAGGACAGATCCTCATAGAACGCCAGATGCACCACCTCGCGGTGCTGCTCCGACAAACCCTCCATGCAGTGGCGGACCGCATCCGCGTTTTCCGCCGACGCCATGGCGTCTAGGGCATTGATATCGGGCACCTCGTCACCCTCCTCAAGAGGTTCGGCACGATGCCGGCTTTGGCTGCGCACGCGGTCGAGCGCCTTGTGCCGGGCGATGCCGAAAAGCCAGCTGCGAACCGCAGAACGACCCTGAAAGCGCGCCGCTGACCGCCATGCCTCATGCATGACTTCTATGACTAAGTCGCCGGCTTCGAAGGAATCGTTCACTCGCGACAAAATAAATCTGAAAAGCGGCGCTTCGTGCCGGCGATAGAAGGTGGCGAGCGCGTCTTCGTCGCCTTGGGCCATTCGGGCCAGCAAGCCTTCGTCGGTCTCTTCGCCCAGATCGGCCATTGCCCCCGCCGCCACTGATTTGGTGCCTGTCGACTCTGCCAGCAGCGATTCCGAACCGCAAGGCGGACACGCGCCGCGCGCCATCGGATCGCCATGGTTGCCCGGTCGGTTGCGAACGTGAACAATGGTCTCTTGGCTGGCCGGCGTGGGCCTTGCGCCGCGCACCAAGAAGGAAGAAGCACGATGCTGCTGATCGGCGTGGATGTGGGCGGAACTTTTACCGACCTCGTGGTCTCGGACACCGATGAAAACGCGGTCTTGATTCACAAGGTCCCAACGACGGCGGAAGACCCGTCGATCGGTGCCATCGACGGCATCCGCGAATTGTGCCGCCGCAACGCAATTGATCCGGGATCGGTCGATCATGTTTTTCACGGCACCACGATCGCGACCAACGCGGTACTCGAGTATGACGGTGCGCGGACCGGCATGATCACCAACAAAGGCTACCGCGACATCTTGCATATCGGGCGGCATCAGCGACCGCAGAACTATTCGATAATGCAGGACATTCCCTGGCAAAATCAGCCCTTGGTACGCCGCCGCCATCGCAAAGTTGTCGGTGGCCGCCTCGTGCCGCCACGCGGGGAGGAGCTTGAACCGCTCGACGAAGAAGGTGTGCGTGAAGCAGCACGCGAGCTGCGCGACGAGGGCGTCGACGCGATCGTCGTGTGCTTCCTGTTTTCCTACATCGATCCGCGCCACGAAGACCGCGCGAAGGAAATCGTGCTTGAAGAATATCCCGAAGCCTTCGTGACCACTTCGGCGTCGGTCACACCGCAGTTCCGCGAATTCGAACGCTTCACGACCGCCGCGATGAACGCGTTCATTGGGCCGAAAGTCCGGCACTACGTGAACAATTTCGCCGGACGCCTGCGCGAAACGAAGGTTGAGGGGACGCTGCACATCATGGGCTCGAATGGCGGCGTCGCGACCGCGAACATGGTTGCCGAACGTCCGGTCCTGACGCTTCTGTCGGGCCCCGCCGCCGGTGTGCTGGGCGGCGCGAAAGCGGCGTCGATTGCCGGGCGCGACCGACTGATCACCTTCGATGTCGGCGGCACCAGCGCCGACATTGGCATTGTCATCGACGGCCGGTTTAGCGAGGCGACCGCGCGCGATACCTGGATCGGCGGCTACCCTGTCATGGTGCCAATGACCGACATCAACACCATCGGCGCGGGCGGCGGCAGCATCGCCTATGTCGACGATGGCGGCGCCTTCCGGGTCGGGCCGCAAAGCGCGGGATCGCGTCCGGGGCCGGCGGCCTACGGCCATGGCGGCGAGCGGCCGACGGTGACCGACGCCAATGTCGTGCTCGGCCGGCTGGACAAGGACAATTTTCTGGGCGGCGAAATGGCGCTCGACGAAACCGCCGCGCACCGGGTGATCGGCGAACTGTCAAGCAAACTGGGTCTCGACAAACATGAGACCGCCTCTGGCGTGCTGACGATCCTTAACAGCAATATGACCAACGCCATCCGCGCGAGCACGGTGCAAAAGGGCCTCGACCCGCGCGCATTCGCGCTCGTTGCTTTCGGTGGCGCGGGGCCGCTGCACGGCGCGGAGGTCGCGGAGATGCTCAACATACCGGAAGTCATCGTGCCGCCGCACCCCGGCATCACGTCGGCGACCGGGCTGCTCACCACCGATCTCAAGTATGATCAGATCAAGACCGAGTTCATGGTCCAGGGCGCGGTGGATACCGCGAAGCTCGATACCGATTTCAACGCGCTTGAGAAAAGCTTGCTCGCACAATATGGCGCGGATGGTTTGCAGGCTAACGAAGTCGATCTGGTGCGGTCGGGCGATCTCCGCTATGTCGGCCAGGGTTACGAGCTGCGCGTCGAATTCCCGGCCGGCACAATCGATGACGCGGCGCTCGAAAAAGTTTGGGCGGGCTTCCACGAACAGCATGAGGCCGGCTACGGCCATCATTTCCCGGACAACCCGATCGAGATCGTCAATATCCGCCTGACCGGCAGCGGCGAGATGCCAAAAATCGGCAATCCGCGCGCGGTGACGGGGGGCTCGCTCGACGATGCGCGGGTGCGCGTCGGCACCTGCGTGTTCCGCGTCGGGGGCGCGTTGGCGGAGTTCGACACCGCCTACTACGACCGCGCAAAGCTGCCGGTCGATCAGTCTTTCTCGGGCCCGGCCGTAATCCTGCAGCAGGACGCGACGACCGTGGTACCGCCCGGCTGGTTCGCCACTCTGGAACCCGGCGACAACATCATTCTTACGCACGAGGCGAAATCATGACCTCCAAACCGCAAGCGGCGACTGAAACACGGCCAAACCAAGCCGCTATCGACCCGGTGACCGCCAACGTCATTCAGGGTGCGCTGGAAAACATCGCGGTTGAGATGGGCCATAAGCTGATGCGCATGTCCTATTCCAGCATCATCCGCGAGTCGGAGGATTTCGGTGCCGCGCTGGTCGATGCCGAGGGGCGGGGC
>JANQOH010000426.1 GCA_028289725.1 Alphaproteobacteria bacterium | reverse complement strand
GACGCGTATTATCTGCGCGCGCAGCGGGTTCGCACATTAATCGCGGGCGATTTCCGCAAGGCATTTGAATCCGTTGACGCAATTTTGACGCCGACCGCCCCGTTCTCGGCCTTCGCCGTCGGGGAAAAAATGGATGATCCGGTCGCCATGTACATCAACGACGTCTTTACCGTACCGTCGAGTCTTGCCGGACTGCCGGGCATATCGGTTCCGTCGGGGTTGAGCGGGGACGGGTTGCCGCTTGGACTGCAACTGATTTGCAAGCCGTTCGATGAAGAGACGGTCTTCCGCGCAGGCGAGGTGCTGGAACGGCAAGCTGCCTTCGATGCTGTTCCGGCGTTTACCGTGGATGGAGCGGCATCATGAGCGCGGCGCCGCTGCTACAGGGCCGAACCGGCGATTGGGAGGTCGTAATCGGCCTCGAAGTCCACGCCCAAGTGGTCTCCGACTCGAAACTGTTCTCGGGCGCCTCAACTGCCTTTGGCGCGTCCCCCAACGCGCAAGTCTCATTGGTCGACGCCGCCATGCCGGGCATGCTTCCTGTCATCAACAAGGCGGTGGTCGACCAAGCCATTCGAACCGGCTTGGCGCTGGGCGCCGAGATCAACCTCGTCTCGGTGTTTGACCGCAAGAACTACTTCTATCCGGATTTGCCGCAGGGATATCAGATTTCCCAGTTCAGCAAACCGATCGTCGGCAAGGGCGTGGTGCATATCGACTTGCCGGACGGCGAGACACGCGAAGTCGGCATTACGCGGCTGCACTTGGAACAAGATGCCGGCAAGAGCCTGCACGACCAGCACCCGTCGAAAACCTATGTCGACCTCAACCGCTCCGGCGTCGCGCTGATGGAAATCGTCTCCGAACCCGATCTCAGGAGCGGTGAAGAGGCGGGGATCTATTTGTCAAAGCTGCGTGCGATTTTGCGCACCATCGGCACCTGCGACGGCAATATGGAACAGGGCTCGATGCGCGCCGACGCCAACGTGTCCGTGCGCAAACCCGGCGACGAATACGGAACGCGGTGCGAGATCAAGAACCTCAATTCGGTGCGCTTTTTGCGGCGCGCCATCGAGATCGAAGCAGCGCGCCAGATCGAAATCGTCGAGGATGGCGGCACGATCGTGCAAGAAACGCGCTTATTCGATCCCGATCGCGGCGAGACGCGCTCGATGCGGTCCAAGGAAGAAGCGCATGACTATCGCTATTTTCCGGACCCGGATTTGCTGCCGCTAAGCTTTAGCCAAGAGCATGTCGACAAGCTGAAAGCGGCCTTGCCGGAACTGCCGGATGCGAAGCAGGCGCGCTTTGTCACGGATTTCGGATTGAAGCCCGAGGACGCGTCAGTGCTTGTGGCGGATGCTGATCGCGGGGCGTTCTTCGAAGCCGTGGCGACAGGGCGCGATCCGAAACTCGCAGCGAACTGGGTGATGGGCGAGCTGATTGGTGCGCTCAACAAATCAGGCTTGGAACTCGAAGAATCGAAAGTTTCCGCCGCCAACCTTGGCGCGCTGATCGATTTGATCGGCGACGGCACGGTGTCAGGACGGATTGCGAAGCAGGTCTTCGAGGTCATGTTCGACACCGGTAAGGAACCGGCCGCGATCGTCGAAGAGCAAGGTCTGAAACAAGTCACCGACACCGGGGCGATCGAAGCCGAAATCGACAAGGTTCTCGCCGCCAACCCGGACCAGGTGGCCGGTTACAAAGCGGGCAAGGACAAGCTCATCGGTTTCTTTGTCGGCCAAGTCATGAAGGCGACGCAGGGCAAGGCGAACCCACAGGCGGTCAACGAAATCCTGAAGCGCAAGCTGTCCGAATAGACGCTGGTTCGGACCGAATTCGGCCGGCTTCTCGGCTGGGATTTGTGCGCGCCCAATTCCAAGATCGGAGAACGCAATGAACGGAGCCGAGAGTTTGGTGCACACATTGCTGGCGGGCGATGTGGATGTTTGCTTCACCAATCCGGGCACGTCCGAGATGCACTTCGTCGCGGCGCTCGACAAAATCGACGGCATGCGCTGTGTGCTCTGCCTATTTGAGGGCGTGGCGAGCGGCGCGGCGGACGGCTATGCGCGCATGGCCGGCAAACCAGCGTCGACACTTCTCCATTTGGGGCCAGGACTCGGTAACGCGCTCGCCAACTTGCACAACGCCAAGAAGGCGCGCTCACCCATCGTCAACATCGTTGGTGAGCATGCTACGTATCATATTCAATACAACACACCGCTAACATCCGATATCGAGGGCATTGCGCGCCCCGTTTCGGCCTGGGTCAAGACGACACAAGAGGCCGCTGCGGTGGGCGCGGATGGCGCCGAAGCGATCGCCGCCGCCCGGGCGGCCCCAGGGCAGGTGGCGACGCTGATCTTGCCGGCCAACACCGCCTGGGGCGACGGTGGCCTGGTGGGCCAGGTATCGGATGCGGCCGAGCCGGAGGCGGTCGCCGACCAAACTGTCGATAAGGCCGCTGAGTTACTGCTGGGTGGCCCGGCACCTCTCCTTATCCTCGGTGCGGACGCGTTGTTCGAAGAGCCGCTCGCGATTGCCGGCGACATCGCGATGGCCACCGGATGCGCGGTTCTGGCGGAAGGCATGAACAAGCGGTTGCAGCGCGGGGCAGGGCGTTTCTTGGCCGATCGCATCCCATATCCCGTCGCGAAGGCGACGTCGCTGTTGGCCCCCTATCGTAGCGTGGTGCTCGTTGGCGCCCGGCCGCCGGCGGCGTTTTTCGCCTATCCCGAGACGCCGAGCCTCATCGCGCACCCGGATGCGGAGATGTTCGAACTTGCGCGGCCCGATCAAGATTGTGTTGGGACTTTGCGGGCGCTTGCCGACGCGCTCGGCGCCAAGCGAGGCGCGGCAAAATTACAAGAGGCGTCACGGCCGCCGCGACCGACGGGACCAATCACGCCGGACACAATCGCGGCCGCGATTGGCGCGTTGCTGCCGGAGAACGCGATCGTTGTCGATGAGAGCATCACGACGGGACGGGGTTTCCTGCCGATCACGGCGGGGGCGCCGCCGCACGATTGGCTGCAAAATCGCGGTGGATCGATTGGCCTGGGCTTGCCGATGGCGACCGGCGCCGCGGTCGCGTGTCCCGATCGCAAAGTTGTTTGCTTGGAAAGCGACGGTAGCGGCATGTACTGCGTGCAATCGCTATGGACCCAGGCGCGGGAAGGGCTCGATGTGACGACGCTGCTGTTCGCAAATCGCAGCTACAATATCCTGAAGGGCGAACTGGCCAATGTCGGTGCCGGCAATCCGGGACCGCGTGCCAATGATATGTTGACCCTCGACCGCCCCGATATTGATTGGGTGGAGATTGCCAGCGGCATGGGTGTCGAAGCAGAGCGTGTCGATAGCGCCGATGCGCTATGCCGGGCGTTCGAGCGCGGCTTGGCGCACGAAGGACCCAATTTAATCGAAGTGATTGTATAGCGAACACAATAGAAATCGTGATGATATCAATAGTATTTAGAGTGGCGGCGGAACGACCACTTGATCATACGGATGGCGTTTCGTGATGAGGTTGGCGTTCAAGAAAACATCGAGCGCCGCGTCATAAGCCGCTTGTGTGATCTCGAGGTGCGGCGTCCAGCAGCCGAGCGTTTGATAGGCGGCAATCGTCGTCTCCAGCGCCGGTAAAGCAATGCCTGGAAAGTGTGGTGCTATCACTTTGGCGACGTCCGGTGCCGGCGCGTCGATCACGAACGCGCGGGCCGCGCGGTAAGCGCGCATGAAGGCCTTGGCTTCGTCGGTTTCGAGCCATACAGGCATCGCGAGCAAACTGGAAAAGGCACAGGCGCCGATGGCCGCGCCGACGGACGCAACGACATGGCCAACACCGTCATGCTCCAATTGCTGCGGCGCCGGACCTTGGAGATGAACGAACTCGCCGTCGCCCTTTCGAAAGGCCGCTTCCATGTCCGCCGGCGTTCCCGCGTCTACCGCGTCGATGGCCGCGTAGTCCAGGCCCGTCATGTGGCAGCCATATTTGAACATCGCCATCGGCTGACCGCCGTGATCGACCAACACCGTCTTGCCGGCAAGGCTCTGCCAACTGAAATCGGCCATAGGTTCGCGCGCAACGATAAAGAAACCATCGGTCTCATTGATCTGCGCAAAATGTTTGGCGGCGGAGGGCGCCCCCTTTTCCAAGGCAGAGAAACCCTGAGACACGGCCGACTGCACAACCGTCACCGTGCCACTGGCGATCCGGGCGGCCGCACTTTCGCCTTCGGGAACGACGCCGTGCGTCGGCTTGAAGCCTTCAGCCTGGAGATAGCCATTTGCATAGGTCGCGATCAGCGGGCTGTAAAAGGCTGAGAATCGACTGAACTCAATTCTGATGTCGGTCATGAACGATGCTCGTTTGGTCGGATGTGCAGGGTAGGCTGTGTGCCGCAAGATATAGCACGTGGCCGGTCAGACCGGTGCGCGCCGAACATGGCCATCATGCGCGTGCATTGCCTGTCACCGTGAAATATTTGCTGGTACCATTTTGATGCTTGCATCGAATGCAACGGACGCGGGTGAGTGCGAAAGGGGACCACGCATGCCGCAATTGGTGTCTTTCGAAGAGCCGATCGAAAACCTGGTGCAGTTTGTCGAAGAAACGCCGCCGGCTGAGATTGTCGAAGCGACATTTCGGAAGCTCCGCGCGGGAGAGGCGCCCAACGAAATGTTGGCAGCGGCCGGATTGGCGGTGAGCCGGTCAACCGAATTGCCGAACCTGCATCATGGCGGTCCCGTCCATCCGGTGGCGGGTCTCTACGCGATCAGCAAACTGGGCGAGCGGCTGAATGGCGAACAGGCGATGCTTCCGGCGATCCAAAGCGTGGCACTGGCGAACAAACACATTCATTCACCTGAGATGGGGCCTGCGGCTTTGGCGGCGATCGATCCGGGCTCACTCATTGAGAAGAACAAAACCGAATTGCTAGAGGCGTTCACTGAGGCACTACAAGCGCGCGTTTCGCCGACCGCCGAGCGGCATCTCGTCGCCTTGCTCAAAGTCGCCGAGCCGGACGACATCTTGGAAGCTATGTTGTCGGTGGCGACGCCGCGAAACGCTTTGGACGATCACTATTTCCTTTATCTCGTTTATGCGTTCCGTGGGCTCGATGCGGTTGGTTGGCGGCACGCCGAGGTGATGCTCCGCCCACCGCTGCGCTTTCTCACGCGGCATCCAAAAATGGAACCGCCAGGCGGCGAGCGCGGCGCCATCATCGCCGATGGTATTGCGCACTATCGAGAATATGGCGATCTCGAGTCGCTGGTCGATGATCGCTGTTTGGCAAATGGCGACCCCCGTTTCGAAACCACGGCCGCTGAAACCGCTACCATCGACGCCTTGGCCGACAGCATTCTTAACGCGGATCGCACCGCGTCCGTCGCACCGCTCTTGGCGGATGCGATTGCCGACGGCCTTTCCGTGATGGGATGCTGCGAAGCGTTGTCGATCGGCGCCGGTCGACGCTATTTGCGGACGAAATCGGGCAACCCGTTTGATGTGCATTACCATACGGGTGCAAACGCGCGACGCTATCTGCTGTCGCGGGAAGGGCTGACTCTCCGCACGCGCCTGCTTGCGCTGCTTTCCTGGGGTTTCGGGTATGAAGTGCGCCATCTGGACGGTACGCTGACATGGCCGTCGCACGTTTCGGCCGAGGAACTCGGAGAGTTGCCCGCGCGGAGCCAACAAGACCTGCTCAAGGCGATTTCCGAGAGCATCATAGGGCAACCCGTGCTGGATCTCGATAGGTTGGAGGGATCGATCGCAGACGTGGTCGCGGCTCCGTCTGTCCGGGATACGGTCGTGCTCGCCGAGCAATATGTGTCGCTCGGCTATGACGTCGCGCCATTCTTCGATCTCATGGCGGACCTAGTCTGTCGCGATGACATGTCGGAAATGCATGCCTATAAGATGCAACAAGCGGCTTACGAAGAGTTCCACGCCACGCGCGCGCCCTATCGCGGCGTGCATTTGGTCTCGGCGGCCAAGCACGCGGCCACCGTAACGCAAATGCGGCCGCAAACCGTCTATTCACAAGCGACCGCGTTGCTGGGCGATTAGTCGGACCGGCCGAAGGTGGCGGGCGCTATTCGGGCCAGAACGTCAATCCGACTTTGCCCAAGCTGCCGAAGTCCGCGGTCACGCTGTCGCCGGGCGCAACCGGCAACGGCGTGGCGCACGTGCCGGTGGTCACCACTTGACCTGCCGCCAGCGTGATGCCGAGCGCTGATAGCTCTTTCACCAACCACGCCAGAGCGATGCGCGGGTCGCCCAAGACATTCGAGCCGTCGCCTTGGTGCTCCACTTTGTCCGGCACGCGGATTGACACCTTGTGGCTCACAAGGTCGTTCGTACGCCAATTATCCGGCGCCGCTGGACCTAGCACGAACTCGTGCGCACACGCATTGTCCGCAATCAACTGGGGCGCGCCGACCGTCGCGAAATCGTCGTATCGCGAATCAGGCACCTCGATCGCTGGATGGAGGCTTTCGACCGACGCCAATATTTCGTCGACCTCATAGGCACGGTCCCGTGGCGGAAGGTCGCGGGCCATCCGAAACGCGAACTCAGGCTCCGCGACTTGCATGTGATTTGCACCGAATCGCAATTGTGCCCCATCATCGAAAAAGCGTTCGGCGAGCAAGCGACCGGCGATCGGTCCGTCTACGCCGATATGGGCCTGGCCGTGTTCGCTTGTTGCGGCGATCTTCCAACCGCGCAACGGCTTTGGGCTACGCGCTTCCAGCAGCGCTTGAATCTGATAGCCCTCGTCACGCGAACGTGGCCGTATCGCGTCCGGCAGGGCCGGGATGCGGTGCCCATTTTGCCAGTTCTCCCACAAGCAATTAGATGCGTCTTGCGATCGACGATCCGCCGCCGCGCTATTAATAGTCACGTCTCGAGTCCAAACCATTATTCTCACGAAAACGTCCCGAAACTATCAGGACACACCGCTCACCAGAACATTTTCGAGGAGAGAAGTCCTATGCGAATAGCGGGACACCGTCGATAACCAGGATTGGCCGCACGGGCCGACCATCAAGAAACGGTCGTGGACAACAAGTGGTTAGTTCGTCGCGCCCGCTTGTTCACAGATTTTGCGGAGCTCTTTCCGGGCGCGAGAAACACGGCTTTTGACTGTTCCGATCTCGCAACCGCAAATCTCGGACGCGCGCTCATAGCTCAGGCCGCTCGCCCCGACTAGCATAAGCACCTCGCGATGTTCCTCGCCGAGCTGCCAAAAAGCTTGGAAGAAATTTCGAAACTCGACGGAGGATTCTTGCGTGGCGGGCAGGGCCGACAGATGGTCGAACTCTTCACTGTCGTCACCGGTATCGGCAAAGCGCCGCGCCTTGCGCAACTCGTTGAAATACAGGTTCCGGATGATCGTGAAGACCCATGCTTTGAAATTGGTGCCCGGCTGAAACTGATCCGCCGCGGTGAGCACCCGCACGGTCGCTTCCTGGACCAAATCGTCAACGCGCTCCGGATCGCGGGTCAGGAAATGCGCAAAGGCGCGCATTTGAGGCAGGCAATCAAGAAGTTCGTCTTGAAGATTAAACGTCACGGCACTATCCGGCGCTGATTGGCGCTTATGGTACCTGCGCAATAGACCTCGACGCAATCGTTGAGGGATTCCGCTTGCCAAATTTCTGCTGACCCTGGCCGCTGAACTGTTCGACAATATCCCGCATCTCCTGCGGCAACGGCTCGCCCAGAACGTCTTGATATATCTTGCATAAATGCGCTTTTAGCCAATTTTCGAAAATCATCGCTTCGCTTCCCAACAAACCAGAGTCCATGGGTCGGGGGACGGGACCCGTTTGATGGCGTTTCGGAACCTCCGAAGCAGCCCTTTCGGCTATTGTTTCGTCCGCGATGGACATGACCCGAATCAACGTTTTGCCGTCCCACAAAGTGATGCCACACATGCGAATCCAGTTCCAAACTCGGTCGTTCTCCGCATTGCGCCCGGCACAGGGGTGACGCAAAACGAGTGCCGCGTGACAATAGAAGCGCTTTCAACGGCAATTGTTCCCGCGACGGTCACAAAATATCGATTCTAAGCCTTGAAACAGTGGGCCGGAGGGTATCAGATTTAGCCTCCATTTCTTATTGAAGCCGCTGAAATGCCGGATTTGTCCAAAGAAATAATTCGTCAGATTCCCTTCTTGCGCCGATATGCGCGTGCTCTCACGGGCACACAGGGGCAGGGGGATTACTATGTCAAAGCGTGTTTAGAGGCTTTGCTTGACGCGCCGGATAGCTTGGCAGAGGACAAGCCAGTCCGGCTGCAATTGTTCAAGCAATTTCACTTGGCATTCGCGGAAACGGCCGCGGCGACGCACGCGCCATACGATACATCGGCATCGGATTTGCCGGTCCAGCGTCATTTGGCCGAATTGCCGTCGCGCGAACGCCAGGTCCTTTTGCTGAGTACGATCGAAGGCTACGCGGCCGATGAGGTCGCTTATATCCTCGGCATCGGCGTCGACCAGGCACAGAGTCTGTTGGAACGCGCCAAGACGGATTTGATGAAGCAAGCGCGGACCACTGTTCTGGTTATCGAAGACGAACCGATCATCGCGTTTGATATAGCCGGCATCGTGACAGAAATGGGCCATCGTGTCGTCGCGACAGCCGCGACAAAAACCGAGGCGGTGGCGGCGGCGCGGGACAAGAAGCCGGCGCTGATCCTGGCAGACATACAGCTTGACGACGGGAGTTCCGGCATTGACGCGGTTTCAGAAATTCTGGAGGCGACCGACGTCCCGGTTATTTTTGTTACCGCGTTTCCCGAACGGTTGCTGACCGGCGAGAAAACAGAGCCGACATTCTTGGTGACCAAACCATTCGAACCTGACGTGCTGAAAATCACGATCGCGCAAGCGCTGTACACCCGGCGGGAAGCCGGCGATATGCAGAACGCGAGCTAACCGGGTCGGTCCGTTCATCGGCTCATGATGTGCGATTGCATGTCAGACGTTAGACAGAAGGTGACCGCATGTTCGAAAAACTAATCGAATCTCTGCCGAGCCCCTTCGACTCGCTTCGGCGCCGCCTGGCGATTCTGTTTTCCGTGGTTTTGTTGCCGCCGACGCTTCTCAGCCTGTACTTCGCGTGGAGCGCGTTCGAGGTCCAAAGCGACAAGGCGCTGCTTTCCGTGCGTCAATACGCGATCCTGGTATCGGCGTATGAGCGCGATTATTTCCGTGACATTCAACGTTTGCTCACAACACTCGCCGCCGAACCGTCGATCAAACAGATGGATCAAACAGGGTGTCGCGAAGTGCTTGGCCGTGCCCTGGAAGGCTTTCCGGAATATGTCAGCATCTCAGCCTCGGACCCGACCGGCACGGTCATTTGCACGACGGCCGAGACCGCACGCACCACCAATGTCGCTGACCGGACGTGGTTCCGCGATGTGCTGATCAATCGCGCGTTCACGCTCAGCGACTACACGGTGAGCCAGAATTCGGGCGAGCCGGTGATTGTCGCGGCGTCGCCGATCCGGGACGACGAAAGCGAGATCCGCGGCGTGCTCCACATCGATATCGATCTCGATTGGTTGAGTCTGTTCGTCCGCGGCGCTGGTTTGCCGGCGGAAGGCACACTGTTCTTGCTCGACAAGAACGGCACGATTTTGGCGAGTCCGAAATACAGCTTCGAACCGAGCGAAGGGGGTTTGCCCGAAGCGGCAACCTTGCGCCAGGTCGTTCAGCGAAAGTTGATTGATTTCGAGGCGATCGGCAACGATGGGCAGAAGCGCGTCTATAGCAGTGTCGATTTGCCGCATGGCAATGTGTTGGTGTTGTTCGGATTGCCTTCGGCCACAACGCTCGGCTGGATCGAACGCGATCTTTTGACCCGTACGCTCAGTCTGGCGGCGATTTGGCTCGCGGGCGTGTTCGCCGCCGGCATTGGCACCAGGCTTTGGGTGACCCGGTGGATTTCGCAACTCGTGAGAACGGCGCGGGCCTATAGCTCAGGCGATTTTTCGGCACAGGTGAAATTCGAACGTGCGCCGGCGGAACTTCGTGAACTCGGCTCCGCGCTCGCCAACATGGCCGAGCGGATTGATGAGCGCGAGGATGATCTCAGACAGTCGCTTGGTCAGAAAGAGGTCTTGCTGAAAGAGATTCACCATCGCGTGAAAAATAATCTGCAAACGATTTCCAGCCTATTGAACATTCACATTCGGAATGTCGATTCCGATGGCACGCGTGACACATTGGAAGAAGTGCAGATGCGCGTACGCGCCTTGGCATTGGTGCATCGCTATCTCTACGAGAGCGAGGATGTTCGGCAAGTCGGACTTAAGCTCTTCATCGGCGAGCTGTGTCAGGTGCTGCATGAAACGCTCAGCGGCGCCAAACATCGAATTGCCATCGAGGCGGAAGTCGATGATTTGGCGATCAGCTCGGAGCGCGTTGTGCCAATCGCTCTGTTGATTACCGAGGCGATCACCAACGCTTTCAAGCACGCCTTTCCGAATGACGATCCGGGCCTGATACGTGTGGACCTGCGGCGGTACGACGAGACATCGGCGTCACTCGTGATAAGTGACAATGGTGTTGGCGGTGCATCGGATCGAGCGGATATCGGGCAGGCACAAACCGGACAGGGGCTCGGAATGTCCTTAATTGCCGCGTTTGCGCGCCAATTGGGCGCGGACCTTGAGGTATCGGGGCCGCCTGGGACGACTATCTCGTTGCGTGTTTCGTTAGAGCCGAAGCCAAGCGTCAAGAGCCCGCCGGCGGAGCCCGATGTAACCAAAGTTCGCCCCAGCCAGGAGCCGGAGCCCGCGCCGCCGGCGCATATGCCGGCGCCGGCATTTCGGGTCTAAAGCGACGGCCGTCGTCGAAACGCATTCTCAATCTCGCATTTTTCTGTTTAACCGAGTCGCGCGCGCGGCTCGAACCGGCGCAGCGATTTCGACTGCGGAACGCTAGACAACTGCCGCGCAGACAAGGCGCGCGCGTACTAACGTGTTGATGCTTTTGTCTCATTTTGTTCATGAAAAGCACCAAACGTAGGCGGGGAACCATTACTCAAATGCTTTGTTTACTAAGCA
Source organism: Alphaproteobacteria bacterium (assembly GCA_028289725.1). Lineage (GTDB taxonomy): Bacteria > Pseudomonadota > Alphaproteobacteria > UBA7887 > UBA7887 > JAKZSU01. The sequence continues at coordinate 8,430 of JANQOH010000426.1, read as the reverse complement.
GGCTTTCAATGATGAGAGCCGATTTGGAACGACGTCCATTTGGGAGAGATAATATGAACAAGTTGGTCGCCTTATTGGCAGGCGTTGCATTTTCCGTTTCGGCGGCCTCGGCTTGGGCCGAGGAGGCTGCGGGCACGATCGCCGCGGTCGATCAAACGACGGGCACGGTGGTGTTGGAGGATGGCACCGCATTCGCGATTGGCGAAGGCCTGTCGATGGACGGCTTGGCCCCGGGTACCGAAGTGACCGTGTCTTACGAGGATCAGGGCGGAATCCTCGTCGCCACGGAGATCGCGCCGGCCAACTAAGCCTTCCTATTTGAAGGTGTTGCGCGTGTGGGGGGTGCGCCGTCGGGCGCGCCCTCCGCTCACTTGCCTGTTGTGCAGTCTTCTACGGTGACGGTTCTGGCGAGAGTCGCAGGGATCAGATAGTCGTAGTCCGCGGCGCGCAGAAAGCACGCGATGTCGACAGCGGGAATCACCGTTGTTTCGCCGGCGATCGGAAGTTTTAAAGGTGCTGGCTCGGAACTGAGCGACAAGTGCGCCGTTCGGTAGCCGCGCACAATGCCGACCAGATCGCCTGTTTCCCGGTGATAAACGCCGCCGCCGCTCATACCGTAACTGACGGACGCGTCGACCAGCCGCACCGGCCCAGAAATCGGGACGGGTGTGGACGCTGTGTTTGGCGCCGACACTTGACTGACCGCGCCGTTGACCACGGTGCGCTCACGGCCCCATGGGAAAGCCACCACCAAAACATCGTCCGCCAATTCCGCTTCGGCGGCGAGGTGAACCGTGGACGACCGATCAATGGGTGCCATGACAAGTGCTAGATCGAGCGCCGGATCGATCGCGACAACCTCAGCCGGCGTGTGATATTCGCGCCTTTGATCGATGACTGTGACAGTCTGATCGACGGGCGGTTCCAGCAGGTGCGCGGTGGTGAGAATGGCCGTGTCTCGATTCGGCCCGCTGGTGGACAAAATGACGGCCGACCCGGCACGGCGCACGCCGCCCTCGCGTTCTACAAAAAGTTGCGCAGTCGTGGCGAGCGCATGGCCAAGGACCGCGCGCTTGTCTGGCGCGGTTTCCGGAGCGGCGCAAGCGGCCACCAGAAACGAAAGTAGCAATGGGACGTACCGGCGCGTCACGTCCAAATATCCCCCGCTCAAAGGTTCAAGGATCGTCGCGAGTCAATTCAACCAGACTCGAAGCCCGCGCTTAAAAATTAGTGAAGACGCCGCGCCTTGTCAGGACGTGCAAATCGTTTTTGCCCACAGGTGTGGCACCATTGCCCAACCAGTGTTCGGCACCAAGGCGCATAAGTTGGACGGAAGATAGAACTTGGGAAATTCGGCGGTACTGGCGGAGGGAGGGGGATTCGAACCCCCGATACGGATTGTCTCCGTATAACGGTTTAGCAAACCGCCGCCTTCAGCCACTCGGCCACCCCTCCGCACGAAGGATCAGGTTACTTACGCAGGGGCCAATCCGGTGTCAATGATGCGGCGGCCCTAGGCGGCGAGCAATTGTCTGACCCTTTGCCTCAGATGTGGAATTAGCTCGGATTCGAACCAAGGGTTCTTGGCCACCCACGCCCGCGTTCGCCACGAAGGATGCGGCAAGGGAAGAAAGCGCGGCAAATGCTGCTGCCAGTCAGCCACGGTCTCGGACACGGTGCGGCCACCCTTAGGACCCAAATAATGGCGGTGGGCATAGGCGCCGGCCAGTATGACCAGTTCGATGTTGGGGAGTTGGTTCCAGAGGCGTTCGTGCCACGCGGGTGCGCACTCCGGCCGCGGCGGTCGGTCGCCGCCGTTTTTGTCGCGTCCGGGATAGCAGAAGCCCATCGGCACGATGGCGATTTGCGTCTCGTCATAGAATTGGTCACGCTCGACCGCCATCCAATCGCGAAGGCGGTCACCCGACGCGTCGTTCCACGGGATGCCGGATTCGTGCACTTTGGTTCCCGGCGCTTGGCCGATAATCATCAGGCGGGCACTACGGTTCGCGCGCAATACCGGACGCGGGCCGAGCGGCAAGTCCGCCCCGCACAGGGTGCAGGCGCGGATTTCGCGCAGCAAACTCTCGAGCGTTGGATTCGATGCGCTCACAATTCACTCATCGGATAGATCGCGGCGCGTTCATAGTGCGCGCCGCTTGAGCCCAACATGCTCTCGAACAATACAAAGTGGCGCGCAATGAACTGTCCCGAGATCAGCGGCGCCATTTCGGCCGCTCGCTGATCGACGGCGCGGGCGGGCTCGTTTCGAAAGCGCGCCAGCGTAATATGCGGCGCAAATTTGCGGTCGTCGGGCGGTATGCCGATTTGGGTCAGGACACCATCAATGCGAGATTTGAGCTCCGTCAATTCCAAGCTCCGGACGACGCCAGCCCAAAGAACGCGCGCGCGATTGCCGGATCCGAACGCGCCGGCGTCCTTGAGTGTTATGTCGATTGGGCTTGCATCAATGGTCGATAGCGCGCGATCAATTTCTTCGGCTTCCTGCCGCGCGACCTCGCCAATAAAGCGCAGGGTTAGATGAAGGTTTTCGACCGCCACCCAGCGCGCGCCGCGCAGTCCATTCTGAAACGCGTGCAGGGTCTCTCTGATCGCGTCGGGTATGTCGATACCGACGAACAGCCGGTGACTCATTTTCCGCGGCGTGCCCGATCCAAGATCGTGCGCAATTGCTCATGGAGCTGCCACGAATAGCGTTCGTAGCGGCGCACCAAGTGGCGAAGCGCTTCGATTTCGACAAGCTCGCCCGTTGCGGCGCGCTGGGCGAGCTCTCGTTTAAGCCCATCATCCAAGCGCGCGGCCATGGCTTCCGTGCTTTCGACCAACTCAACAATGTCTTCGAAACCCGCGCGGGCGGCGTTCTCGCGCGCCGCATTGTCGCGTTCGCGCTGTTCTGACTCCTGATTGCGCCTTAGGCGCTGAAACGTCTCAAACGAGGTGAGCTTGTCCGCCATCGCTGAATCCGTCGCACGCCGCCACACGGTTGGACGGTACTCGTTCATGCGCGCAGATGAAACCCCCAGCCATGTTTCGCAGGGACGCTACGGCATCGGAATTTCAAACCCTTTCTTGGGTATGTCGTAGCCGGCTTGAACTGCCGGGCGGGAGGCGATCTCCAGGTACCAGCGTTTGAGGTTCGGGTAGGCATCCATATCCATTTCCTGCCACTCGAATCGCGAGATCCAGGGCCAGGTCGCGATGTCGGCGACCGAAAACTCGCCGGCCAGAAACGGCCGTTCGCCGAGTTGTCGATCGAGCACCGCATAGATGCGTGCGTTTTCCTTGGAGTACCGTTCTTCCGCGTAGGGCGCCTTACCTTTGTTGAAGCGAACAAAATGGTGTGTCTGACCAAGCATCGGACCGACGGAACCCATCTGCATCATCAGCCACTGGAGAACATCGTAGCGACGCTCCATTTCGCTGGGCCAAAGCGGGCTGGACGCTTTTTCAGCGAGGTATATCAGGATCGCACCCGACTCCATCATTTTCATGCCGTTGTCGCGGTCGACGATCGCGGGGATCTTGTTGTTCGGGCTTATGTCCAAGAATTCGGGATCGAATTGATCGTCGTTCGTAATGTCGATCGCGTGCACCTCATAGGGCAATCCGACTTCCTCGAGCATAATCGAGGCTTTGCGCCCGTTGGGCGTGCTCCAGGTGTATAGGTCAATCATTTTTGGCTCTCGCTCCACCGCTGCATGGGGACGGCGGACCATTATCGGATTTCGATCCGTCTGACCAGAATTGGGATGGTCCGATCCGCCGCGATGATTCGTTTCCAAGACAGAATCGATTCGTTAACCGATGGCGCTTGTCTCGAATGCGAAATAAAAATCTCAAACTACGAGCATTTTTTAATCTCAAACATTAGGTGCACGCCGTAACCGGCTAAAGTGATGGCGCGTGTGGCATTCTAAGATTGTAAGAAACCGCCCCAACTCTTTGAAATATTTGTGACCGGAATCGCATGGCGTGACGAGTTTGCTTGATTCCCGGACTCGATCGAGGCTATTTGGCCCCGGCAGCGAGTATCGGTTGGGGAAGAACCGATGGTCGCGGGAAGGCGTGTGAAAGAGGGAGCTTTCGATGCAACGGCATGCAAGTGCCGGTGTTGCGGCAGCCTTGGCGCTGGCATTCGCCATGGCATGGCCATCTGGGGATGGAGAAGCAATGCCTTTCGGGTTGGTCGACGACGGCGAGCTCGAATGTCTGGCCTTGAATATTTACTTCGAAGCGCGCTCGGAGCCGTCCGAAGGGCAATTGGCTGTGGCGTACACGACGCTGAATCGTGTGGCCGACACCAAGTTCCCGGACAGCGTCTGCGAGGTCGTGCAGCAGGGCGGCGAAGCCGAACTGCACCGATGCCAGTTTTCTTGGTGGTGTGACGGCAAGAGCGACAAAGTGCGCGAAATGCGTGCTTGGCAGCGGTCTTTGCTGGTCGCGGAGCTCGCCTTGCGGGACCGGTACAACGACCCGACCGGCGGCGCGCTGTTCTACCACAGCGACGACGTTCAACCGAATTGGTCCCGCCATTTCAAACTGCTGGCGCGGATCGGCAAGCACCTCTTTTATCGATAGCGGATAACGTTTGATTTCGCTGGCGGTCCAATTAGGACCGCCGTCGCTTGTTGTCCTATGATCGCGGGCCTTGCGGGAGGGACGCGGCAACAATTCGCCGCGTCTTCCAAGACTAGGAGAGAGCGGCGATGACACAGGACGCCGGCCCGTTTCAATTGACGGACACACGCCTCGTTTTGGGACCTGGCGGAACGGCGACACCAAGAAGGGTCTCAGACGGCTTCTACCAAAAGCTCGATGCCGAGTTCGGCGATTTCGCCGGGCACATGCTGGTCGCGGAGCACAGTTTTGACGCGCCCTGGTCGACATGGGAGATGCATCCGGCGGGCGACGAGTTCGTGTACCTTCTGGATGGCGACACAGATTTCATCCTGTGGATCGATGCGTCTGAAACGCGTGTTCGCGTGAACACGCCGGGTTCCTATGTCGTCGTGCCCAAGGGCGTTTGGCACACCGCGCGGCCCTATCGGCCGACGCGTATGTTGTTTGTGACGCCGGGCGAGGGCACACAGAACGCGGAGCAGCCGGGCGGTCGGGATTAAGGCGTTAACGCGCCTTCAACCGGTATAGGACGATGCGGTGATGGCCCGTGTCGGAGACCCATAATCGTCGACCGGAAATTTCCGCGCCTTCGGGTTGGTGCAGAATACGCGCGCCTTCTCGCCGCTTGCCGGTGGCGACCCGACCAAACAGTTCATAGTCGCGATTCAGTATGACGATTCGGTTGTTGTATCTGTCCACGACGTACAGACGGCCGCGACGGTCGCTGGCGAAGTATTTTGGTTCGTTGAAAATGAACCCCGGTTCGCCGATTTCGGCCACATAGGCAAGGTCGGGCGACAGAATTTGCAGGCGGTTGTTTCCCGGATCGGCGATCACGATGCGGCCGTCCGTCGTGACCTCGATGTCGTGTGGCCGGAAGAATTCGTTCGGTCCGCCACCGCTGACCCCGACATCGGCCACCAATGCGTCCTCAACGAACTTGACCACATTGTCCCGGGATGCGCTGGTCACGTAGACCGCGCCGTCCGGGCCCACGGCGACCCCTTGCGGTCTTCGCAAACTCTCGCGGAGCGTGCCCGTTAGTTTCCCCTGGGCGCCGTCGACCGTGAGAATGGCGACACGGTGATTTCCGGTATCCGCCACCAATAGGCGGCCCTCTAAATCGAACACCACATCGTGCGGTGATGACAGCTCTTTCTTGCCGATGACGCCGATGGTCCTCAGGGACTTCGGTTCGAGCACTTTCACCACATTGTTTCCGGTGTCGGCGACATAAAGGAATTGCGTGTCCGGCGAGAGAACGATGTCGCGCGGGCGGGAAAAATCGCCGTCCGATTCCGCGATTAGATCCGCCGTCACTCTTTGCGCATGGGCTGCAAACGTCGTGACGCACAGCAAACTCGCAATGACCGCAACGACTCCGTGCATGGTTGGAACCTCCCCGCCGAATATGGCGGGGCGGACCATATCACAGCGTCGTTCGCGCTTCGGTGGTTCACACCTTGAAGGGCAAGGACTGTGGCCAAAACCCAAAGAATTCCGGCCACTCGGCACAGGCTGAGTTTTCAAATACAGGCAAAATCGGTATTTTGTCGCCGCGAAAGCTTGTCGACAGTGGATTCACTGAGCCAGATCGCCGGGAGCTGAGGTCATGAGGAAGGGTTTTGCCGTTTTCGCCGCGCTTGCTATTTGCGTCATGGGAGTCGGCGCGCACGCCGAAAGCGAGCGTGATCCGCTCGGTTCGGCCATCTGGGCGGACCTGATCGATATGGAATTGGATGGCGGCACGGTCGTCTACGACAACAGCCTGTTTCTGGCGATCCCGGAGCGGGTTGAAGAGGCCCACAATGTTCCGGTTCTGGTGAAACTCACAAAAGCCTTGGGGCCGGTGGCCGAAATCGCCTTGTTTGTCGAAAACAACCCAATCCAAACCGCCCTTCGGATTTACCCGCATCGGCCCATGCGGTCGGTTGGCTTCAATATTCGTTTGGAGCAATCGACACCGGTTCGGGCGGCGGTCCGCGATGCGGAGGGTGTTTGGCATGTGGCTTCGCGCCGCGTTTTCGTCGCGGTGCCTGGCGGCTGTTCCGAGGTCTCGCCTGGCGTGGTGACAGATATTGGCGAAATCGCCCTAAAGCAGTTTGATCGCGCGGGCGGTGCTAGTCGGCTCAAAGTTAAGATCAATCATCCGATGCACACCGGCCTGGCGTCGGACGAGAACGGCGAGACCATTCCGGCTTACTATGTCGAGAAAGTCGCGATTGAGGACGAGCAAGGGCCGATCGCCGACTTGGTGACCTGGGCGGCTTTGTCGAGTGACCCGGTGTTCACGCTGGACATGCCGGAACGGCAGCAAAGTGTGCGCGTGTCTGCGACGGATAGCAGCGGATTGGACTTCGAGGCGGCTCACTCAAGCCCGACGATGTAATCGGCCGCGCTGCTTCCGTTCACCGAACTTCCGGATCGAACGCTCTTTCTAGGAGAGACAGATTCTTCTGGCCGGCGTTGTCCCGCAACGCGAGCAGCAAGTCGTGCGTCGCACGGGCTGGTCCAATCGCGTTGTCCGCTTGTCGCGCTGTCACGACATCCAATCAGGTCTGCAAGGTTTGGGCAGACACGTCCAGAACATAACGAAGGGGCCGCAAGGAAGCCCCGACAAACGCGGCCTGACCTTTCGGACAGCCTTGGTGTAGCATCGCCGCGCCATAGCGACGGAAGGGGGACATGGCGGAAAACGGCGCAGGTACACGTCTGGCGGTCGACATTGGCGGCACCTTCACCGATGTGGTGCTCGAGGTCGACGCCCGGCACTACACCCATAAATTGCTCACGACGCCAAACGCGCCGGAGCGGGCGGTCTTCGACGGCATTGCGGCTGTGCTTGCCAAGGCGTCGCTTGAGCCGGATGCGATCGGGCTGATTCTTCACGGCACGACCTTGGCGACCAACGCAATTATCGAGCGTGCGGGTGCCAAGACAGCGCTGATCACGACCGAGGGCTTTCGGGATTCGGTCGAGATGGCCTATGAAAACCGGTTTGAGCAATATGACATCAATGTCGAGCGGCCGACGCCACTGGTGCCGCGCTATTTGCGTTGGCCGGTCAGCGAGCGAATGTCCGCACGCGGTGCGCCGTTGCAGCGGCTCGAGGAGACAACCGTCCAAGCTCTGCTTCCCCGCATAGACGCTCAAGGCATCGAGAGTCTCGCGGTCGGTCTGATCCATTCCTATGCCAATCCAGACCATGAACGCCGCGTCGCCGAAATTGTGAGCCAAGCGCGTCCTGATCTCACGATCACTTTGTCGAGCGAAGTCTGCCCCGAGATCCGCGAATATGAACGCCTATCGACCGCGTGCGCGAACGCTTATGTGCAGCCGCTCGTGGCGCGCTATTTGAAAGCTTTGCGCGCGGGTTTGGTGGAGCGTGGCTTCACCTGTCCGTTTCTCCTGATGATGTCGAGCGGCGGACTGACGACGCTTGAAACTGCAATCCGGTTTCCGATTCGGCTTGTCGAATCCGGTCCGGCGGGCGGCGCGATCCTGGCGCGCCACATCGCCGCGGAGTGCGATTTGTCGCGGCTCCTGTCATTCGATATGGGCGGCACAACGGCCAAGATTTGCCTCATCGACGACGGCGAGGCGGAAACCTCGCGAAGCTTCGAGGTAGCGCGCGCCTATCGTTTCACCAAGGGCAGCGGCTTGCCGCTTCGCATCCCGGTAATCGAGATGGTGGAGATCGGTGCCGGCGGCGGCTCGATCGCGACCGTCGATGCCTTGAAGCGTGTGCAAGCCGGACCCGAGAGCGCCGGTGCGGAACCCGGGCCTGTG
>JANQOH010000416.1 GCA_028289725.1 Alphaproteobacteria bacterium | reverse complement strand
AGCGACGCAGAGACGCTCGCGGGCGACCGATCCGCCCGGTTCGCGCGCTTCTTGCAGAACTGCGTCTTCTACGGTTTCGCCCAAATAATATTGCGCTATGACCCCCGGCCAGCGTTCCAGGTTAATGTCCTGCGTGTCTGCGGAAAGCTGGCTCGCGCCGTCTCGCCCATCATGTTCGGCGCTCAAATAGCGCCACAAAACGGCAAACCGCCGCAATTCGCCGCGCCCAAGCTGCAATGTTTGTGCAAAGTCGGCTTCGGCGTTCGCCAATTCGTCCAAGTAGAAGCGCGCGACGCCCCGGCTGCCATAAGCCGCCGCGAATTTCGGTTCGATGCGGATCGCTTGTCCATAGTCGGTCGCGGCCTGATCAAGCTGATCCATCCGATCGTGTATCCAGGCGCGCCCGAAAAAGGCGTCGGCGAAATCGGGGCGCAGAGCCAAGGCCTGTGAGAAAGAAGCAATGGCGCTATCAAACTGGCCCGAGCGCTCATATGCCCAGCCTTTTTCATGAAGATCCGCGGCTTGGCTGAGGGTCGTGCGGTCGGCAGGCGCCGGCGTCGCCGCGGCGACGCTTAAGCGGGCTTCAAGATCGGCCGGGTCCGCTACACCGGCCTGTGGGGTCGTCGCTTCATCGGGCTTGGATTGCCCACTCGGACTGTGCTTCGGTGCTTGGACCGAAGCGCCCGGAGGCGCGGGAATGTCGCGAACTTCGATCGTCGGCCGGGTCGAACCTGTGGTTTCGGCGCCTGTCTCGCGCGGTGCTTCGCGCTTTGGGGGCTCTATCGTCAAGGCCGCGAGCCGCGCCGGGTTATTGGGCGTGGTCACGATCGGTCGCGGTGTCCGTTGCCGTGCTAATTGACCGCCAATGCTTGGCTCGTCCGCTTGATGGATTGGTTCTGTTTCCTTGGGCTTTTGGTCCGCTGTCGGCGCGAGCGGCCCGCTCGATGTCGGAGCAGTGTGATTTGGAACGCCGTTGGTCGAATGCGGTTTGTTCGATTGCGCCGCCAGAGGTGCGGGCGTTTCAGCCAATGCATTCGAGACTTGGGATTCGCCGACAAGAGGCGGCGCACCCGATTGTGGCATCGTCTTTGACCACGGGGCCATGACCCACACCGCCACGGCGATCAAGCCGGCGGCGCCAAGCCCGCCCGCCGCAATGAAACCTTTCGAGGTTTTCGATCCTTCAATAGGCGTCGCGCGGTTGATCGCATTTGGCAGTTGAGACGCTTGCGGCGAGTGGTGGTCACCGCTTCGTTCCTGCTCCGACTTTTTTATCGCGTTGAGAATGTAAGACATTGCGTCAAGCCGCCGCGCTACTGAATGGTCGGCGCGTTTGCGGCCCCGAGCGCGGCATTTACTTGTAAGATCGTCTGAGGGCCCGCGACACCGTCGACCGTCAAGCCCCGGCGGCGCTGAAATTGACGCACGGCCTCCTGCAGACCTTCATCATAGAAGAGCTCGTCGGCGATGCCGCGTGTGTCCCAGCCCAGGCTCAGCAAGCGCTGACGCAGCCATAGAACGTCTTCGCCCCGAACGCCGGGTTTGAGCTCGCGGGTGAACTGCGCTGGGGGACGCCAGAGCAGCAAGTAGTCGCCGGCCCAACGACGGGACAGGGCGCCCACCTGTGTTCGGACGGTTGTGCCGTCGCCAAGCTGAATCGTGGCATGCTCACCGTCAATTTGTGTAAGCAGGGCGTAGACGTAGTTCGCGTCGCCGACGTCTAAAGTGATGACGGCGGGCCGGTTCGCAACGGCGAGTTCATTCCAGGTTGCTTGGCCCTGCATGCAACGCAGATTGGCGTAACGCGCCTTTTTGCACGGCGAAAGACCTTTGAGGTCCGCGTAACGATATCCCCATATCTTGAATAGGCCGCGAAGCGCCGTTTCCAAGTCGCCGGAAAGTGTTGCCACGTCGAGGTCGCCGACGGCCGATTGCTCGTGGACCAACTCACTCGGTTCGCGGAGCACGTCGTCACTGTAGGCCAATGTATGTTCTGCGAGCTGGACCGTCGAAGATGGTTCGGTGCCCACATCGTCGGCCGCAATCATTTCCTCATCGACCAGGATACCGTGCGGTTCGGTGCCGGCGCCGTTCGTCCGGCTGTTGCGATCGTCGGTACGGACCGTGTTCGCGACAAGGAATGATGCGTCGCGCTGAGAGCCGTCTAAGGCGTGGCCGGGCATCAGCGCGGTGGACGCGCCGTTGGCAGTTCCGCCAAATTGCTCCGATAGGCCGTCGCCGGTTTTCCCAATCGGTTCATCCAACAAAGTCGAAACCGAGCCATGGAACGCGGCGATAACGTCCGGCGCCGAGCTCGGTGGGCTGATTGGTATCCATGGCCCGCGCCCCGTTACTTCGGTTTCTTGGGCCGGCATTGGAGGCGGGGGCGGCAGCGGATAGCCCTCGTCGACTGCAGCGAACTGATCCGCCGTGCCGCTCGCTGCGGCGTTGGCGACGTGGGCATCCTCCGCCGGTGCGGGTGACGCAAGATCCGACTGAGATGGTGCGGCTGCTATGCCATGCTCAGAAACCGCCGGCGGCGTGGTTACCTCGGTCGACACGGGCGCGACATCGGTTTGGCTCGCCGCCGACATATTGCGGATGTCAGTCGGCGGCGGCGCGCTTTCTTCGGATCTTGCCATCTCGGCAATTGGTTCAGTGACAGTCGTTTCTAGGTGGCTCTGATCCGATGTCCGGATTTCGGGCTCCGCCGTGTCAGGGGTGCTTCCCGGAAACCCCATATTCAATGGATCGATCAGTAAGAACGCCGCTGCGGTTGCGGTCGCCGCGAAAAAGCCCGGCGCCAAATAGCTTTGTGATTTCTTTTTCCGGTGCGTGATAACTTCCTTGGCCGCGCTCTTCACAAGCTTGGCATCGACCTTGTGCTTGTTCTCCGCGTAGGCGCCCAACAAACAGCGATCACAGAGCGTGTTGATCAGGCGCGGAATACCGCCGGTGGCGCGAAAGATTCGACGTATTGCCGCTTCCGAAAAAATGTCAGTGGGCGCACCGCCAACCTGCAATCGGTGGCGAATGTAACCGCCGGTTTCTTGAGGCGTGAGAGGACGAAGGTGGTACCGCGCTGTAATCCGCTGATCCAACTGGCGAAGGTCGGGCTGAGCCAAAAGCTCATTGAGTTCAGGCTGCCCGATCAAAACGATCTGTAAGAGCTTCCGCTTGTTGGTTTCTAAGTTCGTTAGGAGTCTAATTTGTTCCAGGACTTTTGGGTCCAGGTTTTGCGCTTCGTCGATCAGCAGAACCGGCTGGCGGCCAATGGCGTGCGCGCGCAGAAGATGCTCGTTTAGGCGATCGACAAGAACTTTGAGGCTGGGATCACTGCGCGGGTAGGGGACCGCCATCTCGTCGCAGATTGTCGCCAGCAATTCGACATCATTGAGGCGCGGATTGAGGACAAAGGCGAGATCCACATTATCCGGAAGCTGTTCGATGACGCTTCGACAGATTGTCGTTTTGCCGGTGCCGACTTCACCTGACAGCAGCACAAAGCCACCGGCCTCACCAATTCCATACACCAGGTGCGCGAGCGCTTCCTGGTGTCGTTTGCTCATATAGAGGTAACGCGGGTCGGGAGAAATGGAGAATGGATTCTCTTCGAATCCGAAATATTCCCAATACATCCGTGTGCCCCGAATGAAAGGTGGCAAAACGTGGCGCGCGGCCCGTCAGGCGATCCACCGACGCAGAGGCTGTCATGGACGCCATGCGCCGCCGCCATCTCGCCCTACTTCAAAGGATCGCTACGCGATCCCGTCGTTGCAACCGCCGTCAAACTTCAAAAATGAGTAGGACTAATCAAAAGCCTTCTATTTAACAAATCGCTAACCCGCCTTGATGAGGTTCACGGCGCTTTGTAAATTTGGTCTCGTCCCGCTTCCTTGGCGTCGATCATTGCTTCGTCTCCGCGCCGCACAAATTGGGTCGGCAGCTCGCCGGGCCGAAACTGTGTGATGCCGGCTGACAAGGTGATGGTTCCGTACTTTTCGCCGGTGCGACGGTTGGTCAGTGTCTTGCGGCCAAACGCGGCGCGAATATTGTTCGCCACCACCTCGGCGCCGCCAACATCCGTTTGTGGCAACAGAGCCGCGAATTCCTCGCCGCCGATCCGACCGACGGTGTCCTGGCCCTTGACGCATTCCATCATCGTACGCGCAACCAGCCGCAAGACCTGATCGCCCACGGCCTTGCCATAGGAATCGTTGAAGGTCGCAAAGTGGTCGAGATCGATCACGATGAGACTCAGTGGCGTGCCCTCGCGTTCCGCTGCGTCGATTTCGGCGTGCAAGACAATATCGAAGTGCTTTCGGTTTCGTGTTCCGGTCAACGCGTCGGTCAGGACTTCTTCGCGCTGTTCGCGGAAGTCGCGTTCGATTTCCCGAATTTCGTAAACCGTTTCTTCGAGCTGGCTCGACAAACGCATGGTTTCGTTGGTCAGGCTTTCGCCTTCCTGAGCCACTGTATCGATGACCGATCGCACACCTTGCGCCACGTCATCGAGACTGGCCGTGAGCGCATTGGTTTCCGCACCGATCGCTTCCGTTTCGCTGATGATGTTATCGAGCACGCCTTTGACGCCCTTGGTGAGTTCATTGTCGGCGAGCTGCGCGCTGCATTCTTTCAGGCGATCGCCGATCTTCTGCGTGTTCTCACTTGCTTGACCGACATAATCACGCGCGCGATCCAGTTCGCCGACGATGCGGCCACTTGCGCTTTCCACCATCTGCGTTTCGCGCTCGACGCTGAAATAGTTCTCGTAGATTTCAGCGCAGACTTCTTCGGTAAACGGTGCCTTTTGGGCGATCACGCCGTCGATCGCGCGGCGGACATCGGGGTACTTGCCGGAGGCATACGCGTACCAAACCGCAATATTGTTGGGGTTGGTGGGGATGTCGTACTTCTCCATAAAGGAGAGTCCGGCAAACACCCCTTCGGCGACCTCATCGGGATGATCCGAGTAATCCACAGCGGCAAACCTCCGTTCCTACCAGATTGCCGAGTGCCGCTCGTTAGCGCGCGTTTGGTCGGCAAACGAAATGATCTTCGCGACAGGCACGTGCGACCGTCGCGGACGCCGCCGCATTGCGGGGCGACCCGTTGTTAATATATGCGTGGATTGGCAGAGACCCAGTGTGTGGTGCGACCCACGGATCGCTTTATGGAGGCTCGCATTTTTCGTTATGCGGGCCCCGCGAAAAAGTAAGCTCGCTAAAATTTTGCTAAAAATGGATGGAACGTGCGTGACACCTTACCAACTCAAAGCTGTCCTTGGAATTGGATGACGGCGTGGCCGCATTATCGGTCCTTTCGCATCCAGAGGAAGAGGCTGACAAGAATGAGAACGACCAACACCGCAAAGGGATAAATCAGCAGCGACAGAACGGAGTCCAAACGAAACATCGTTTTGAGGCTTGTTCCAACCGTGCGTAGCAGCCCGGCTATTTCGTTGTCGAACTGATACCGACGCGACAATTCAAATAAAAACCAACCAAGCGCCGAACATCCGACCAGGGCCACGAGACCCAGCAACCGCCATACGAGCTCGGCGAACCGCGCCTTGGGTTTTGTGCGGATCGGGTAAGAGTAGGGCATTGCTCCGTTACTTCCGCTGCCTGCTCCGACGGTATCCCTCCGGCCAACGCGCGATGACGCGGATAATTCGGAGGACCGGGACGCGAAGATTGCTTACGCCGTCAACGCCGGACTCAAGATTGCCCTAGGTGGCCGCCTGTCAAGTGAAGTCGAAACCGGTAACGAATGGACGCTTGGATATTTCCATTTGGATATGTTTTCGCCTGCGCGAGAGGGGCGGGATTCGCGTCCGGGATCGTGTAATGTTGCACGCCGGGGTGCCCGAACGAAGCGAGGTGGTTCGGGGCTTGGAGCAACCGAAAAGAACCAATCAGAATATATGTACGACCGGCGCGGTTGGCCCTCGCACGTCAATTTGGCGGTGCGATAGAGACGGAATCGACGGAGTGGCTCATGCAACCGGATGAAATGACTTTAGCGACTGATCGCCGCTCGATGCTGCCGATGCGGGTCCAGAGCGCAATTCATCGTCAACAGGAAGCCGGCCAGGTTTTGGTCGCGACGGTCCAGGTCGGGATTGTGGTGGTTTTCGGGATTCTGTACGCGGCCGCACCGAAGACCTTTGCTTCCGACGTGGGCATCGAACCCGTCCCATGGGCGCTCGGCGGTTATTTCTTGTTCGCGGTCATTAGCCTATCGCTCGCCTATGCCAGACGACAGCCTTCGTGGTTTCGGATTTTGTCGCCGTTGGTCGATATCGGCGTGCTGTTGTTGTTGATCTGGTCCTTTCATATCCAATACCAGCAGCCGGCATCATTCGTGCTGAAAGCGCCGACCCTGCTCTACATCTTCATTTTCATTGCGCTGCGTTCGCTGCTGTTCGACCCGGTGTACGTCATCGTCACCGGCGTCTCAGCGGCCGTTGGTTGGCTGGCACTGGTCAGTTACGCCGTCTCCATCGATGGACAAAGCATGATCACGCGCGACTATGTCGAGTACATGACGTCGAACAATGTGCTTCTTGGCGCTGAATTCGACAAAGTACTGTCCATAATTTTGGTCACCGTAATTATCGCCGTCGCCATGGGACGGGCCCGGGCGCTATTGGTCGCGGCAACGGCCGAAGGAACGCGTGCGCGTGATCTCGAGCGGTTCTTTGAACCGGATGTCGCGCGTCAAATCACGGAATCTGAAACTGAGATCGTCCCCGGTCGCGGTCAGGCACGATCGGCCGCGATTCTGTTCGCGGATATCCGCGGCTTCACCGACATGGTCGCGCAAACGCCACCCGACGAAATCATCAGTCTGCTGACCGAGTATCAAGCCCGTTTATTGCCCGCCATTCACGCCCACCGCGGCACAAGCGAAAAATTTTTGGGCGACGGCATGGTGGCGGCGTTCGGCGCCGTCGTTGCCGACGAAACCTGTGCGGCCGATGCCCTAGGGGCTGTCGATGACATTTTGGGGTCGGTGGAACAATGGAACGCGGCGCGACAGGCGGAGGGCAAACCCAAGATCGAGATCGGAATTGCGGTGACGGCGGGCCGCGTCGTGTTCGGGGCCGTGGGCGGCGACTCACGCCTCGAATATGCGGTCGTCGGTCATCCAGTCAATTTGGCCGCCAAGCTCGAGAAGCTCAACAAGGAGGAGGGGACGCGGGCGCTTTGCACCTTCGAGGCGTATCAAGCGGCGCTCGCGCAGGGTTACCGGACCGTGGCGACCGTTGAGCAATTGAGCCAGCGCTCGGTTCCAGGCGTGTCCGAGCCGATGGACCTGGTGGCACTGGCGCGTTAGTGATAGCTTGCGTCGATGAAAAAGGTCCAAATAAGACATTAATATTAAGAATTTAAAGTCGATATTTGATTATTTAGATTGGATTACCGGACTGGATGGCCTAGGTGACCTTCGAGTTTGTCGAGTGCGTCACCTGGCTCCACGACCTTGATCGTTCGCATGCCCATCTGTCGAGCCGGTTTTAGGTTGATCCCGAGGTCGTCAAGAAACACGGTTTCTTCGGGTGCGACCTCCAGCAATTCGCAGGCTTGGACGTAGAACGCGGGATCGGGCTTTCTGACGCCGACGCGGCTCGACTCGATCACCTCGTCAAATATCTCCATGATCTCAGCGATTTGAGCGCCGCGTGTGCCACCGGTTCCGGCGCCGCGAAAATTGTTGGTGAGACATGCCGTCTTATATCGCCCGGCGACGGTGGTCAGCGCGGAAACCATCTCCGGCCGCACATCGCCTTCTATTAAAGAAAGTACCATCTGGCCGTCGACCTCGTAACCAAGCGCACGGGCTTCATCCGCGAAGAGTGTATGAAAGGTTTCGCGGTCGACTTCGCCGCGTTCGAGACGGGCCCAGGCGTTGGTGTCTGGGTTGGTGGCGTTGATCCGGCGCAGTAGGCCGTTTGGCAAACCATTATCGGCCTCAAAGCGCGCAAATGCGTCGAATGGGCTGGTCAGGATGACCCCGCCAAAATCCCAAAACACGGCGCGAATTGGTGGTTGGGTCATCGATCGCCCTTCTTCTGTCGGTCCCGAAATTCGCCGCGAGTCGAAGCGGGTCAATTGGCCGCGCGTTTGGTTCGTGTGGCGACCATTGAATCCCGCGACCAAAGCCGAATCCCGAAAACGGTGCTACACGGCGGCGGGAAAAGGTATATACCTCGAACCCTTAGCTCCGGGCGATCGAAGAATTCATCGCCGGCGGCGAGGAGCCAATCGCGGCAAAGGCCGGGGTTGTGGCGCGCCGAGAATTGCCCCTTGAAACGGTGGGGCAGGTTTTCTAACTATCTGCGCGATTTTCAGTTGCCGATTGTACCAACGGACGTAGGGCCGCGGGATCGGCCGACCGGATGTCAGGGAGGTTATCGGGGGTGTCCACACTGATCGAGATCGACAATTTGTCGAAGCGGTTCGGCGCGCTGATCGCGGTTGACGGAGTGTCGTTCAAAGTCGCGCGCGGCGAAGTGCTCGGGTTTCTCGGGCCGAATGGCGCCGGCAAAACCACGACAATGCGCATGGTCACGGGCTTTCTGAAGCCCGATGCGGGCCGGATCTCCGTTTCTGGCCACGACGTCCTGGAGGACGATATTGCCGCCAAGGCGGCGATCGGCTACCTGCCGGAAGGTGCGCCGCTTTATGGCGACATGACGGCGGCGGCCTTTTTGCACTTTATCACCGAAACCCGCGGGGTTGCTCGCGCACGGGCGCGTGAACGCTTTGATTGGGCGGTCGAGCGGCTGGGTCTGCAATCGGTGCTTCAGCAGTCAATCGACACGTTGTCCAAGGGCTATAAGCGCCGCGTTGGCTTGGCACAGGCGCTTATTCACGACCCCGAGGTCTTGATCCTCGACGAGCCAACCGACGGTCTCGACCCCAATCAGAAGCATGAGGTTCGCAGTCTGATCAACGAAATGGCGAGCGAGAAGGCGATTGTCATCTCGACCCATCTCTTGGAGGAAGTCGACGCCGTATGCAGCCGGGCGATCATCATTAGCCAAGGCCGCATTGTCGCGGATGGAACACCGATGGAGCTTGCGGCGCGGTCGCGCTTCCACAATGCCGTGAAGGTCACGGTTCGGGGCGTTGCCGAGGCAGACTTGGCAAAGGCGCTTGGAGGCATTGCCGGCGTGTCGGAAGTGGCGACGGACGCCATCGGCACGGATGTCGTCCGCTGCACACTGTTCTCATCCAATGGAACGGGCCTGCTCGCCGAGGTGAGCAGGCATGTCCAGTCGTCGAATTGGACCGTGGATGAGTTCGGCGTTGAGACCGGCCGGCTTGAGGATGTGTTCCGTTCGATCACGATTGGCGAGCCGGAGAAGAAGGGCCAGAAGGAGGCCGCATCGTAATGGCCACCGTCTTGGCACTGTTTCGGCGTGAACTGGCGGGCTATTTCGCAACGCCCGTCGCCTATGTGTTCATCGTCATCTTCTTGTTCCTGAACGGCATATTTACCTTTTATCTCGGGGACTTCTACGAGCGCGGTCAAGCGGATCTTCAGCCATTCTTTGTGTGGCATCCGTGGCTGTATCTGTTCTTGGTGCCGGCGCTCGGCATGCGCCTGTGGGCCGAGGAGCGTCGCACAGGCACGCTCGAGTTGCTGATGACACTGCCGGTTTCCGTAACCCAGGCCGTGCTTGGCAAATTCTTGGCGGCGTGGGCGTTCACGGCGATCGCGCTGGCGCTGACCTTTCCAATTTGGATCACGGTGAATTTTCTTGGCAGCCCGGACAATGGCGTGATCATTGCCGGCTACTTCGCCAGCTTGTTGCTGTCTGCCGGCTATCTGGCGATATCGGCTTGCATCTCGGCGCTTACAAAAAATCAGGTGATCGCGTTCGTCGTGGCGGTGGTGGTGTGCTTTTTGTTTACGCTCAGCGGCCTGCCCCTCGTGATCAATTTCTTCAGCGGCTGGGCGCCCCAAGTCCTGATCGAGACCATCGCATCGTTCAGTTTTCTCGCAAATTTCACCGATATGACCCGTGGCGTGATTGATGTGCGGCACATCGTCTACTTCGTGTCGCTGACGGCGGTTTGGCTTTTCGCCAACGTCATCGCGGTCGATCAGACAAAGGGAACCTGAGGCATGGCGCGGGTACGACAGGAGCGGGAGTTTGTGTCATGAGCGGCGGTCGCGCATCAGCCTGGCTGGTCCTTGTCGTCGGCGCGGTTTTATTCGTGGCGCTCAATGTGTTGAGCCAGACCGCGCTTCGGAATTCCAGGATCGACCTCACCGAAAATCGGCTCTACACCTTGTCAGATGGGACGAAGACGGTTCTGTCCGAGCTCAAAGAGCCGCTGACCGTCAGGTTTTTCTATAGCTCGTCCTTGGTTGCCGATGTCCCGACCGTGCGCCAATACGCACAGCGGGTGCAGGAGATGCTCGAGACCTATGCCGGTCAGTCGAACGGCATGGTCTCGTTGCAGGTGATCGATCCCGAGCCGTTCTCGAGTGACGAAGATGAAGCGGTCGCTTTCGGGCTTCAGGGCGTGCCGCTGAATGAAGCGGGGGACAGGCTTTACTTCGGCATGGCCGCCACCAATACGACCGACGACATCGAGGTCATTCCGTTTTTCCAGGATCAGCGTGAGGCGTTCCTGGAATACGACCTGACGCGGGCGCTCTTTAATCTGGCGAATCCAAACCGCCGGGTGGTTGGTTTGATCAGCACATTGCCGCTGGCGGGCGGGTTTGATCAGGAACAAGGCATGTTGCAGCCGTGGGCCGTGGCCAGCCAAATTCAACAGTTGTTCGATCTGCGCGATCTCGGCACCGATCTCGGGGCGATTCCAGACGAGATTGACGTGTTGATGGTGGTCCATCCCAAGGAATTGCCCAGCGCGACGCGGTATGCGATCGACCAGTTCGTCGTGGCTGGCGGCAATGCACTGGTTTTCGTTGATCCATTCTCCGAGGCAGCGGCGGGCGTGCCTGATCCGCAAAACCCCATACAGCTCCACAATTCGCGAGTGCCCGATCTGTTTGCGGCTTGGGGCGTCGAATTGGCGCCAGGCATGTTTGTCGGCGACAAATTGTCGGCCCGTAAGGTTCGCTCCGGCACACGCGATCGTCCTGAAGCGATCGACTATGTGGCTTGGCTTTCTCTTCAACGCGAAAATATGAGCGCGGATGAGATCGCCACGGGGCAGCTCGGTCTGATCAACGTGGCGAGTTCGGGCGCCATCAGCGCGGTTGAAGGCGCGACAACCGAGATGGTGCCGCTGCTCAGCTCCTCGACCGAGGCGATGCTGATCGAACGCTTACTGATCCAGTTCGTACCGGATCCAGCGCAACTTCTCGCCGACTTCCAGGCCACGGGCACGGCATACACAATGGCGGCGCGTCTGACCGGGCCGGTGAAATCCGCCTTTCCAGATGGCCCGCCGGAAGAGTCCGACGAAATGAAGGCTCTGCTGATTCCGGAGAATTGGGAAGAGACGCACATCGCCGAGTCGGCCGAACCGGTCAACCTAATCCTGGTTGCCGACACGGATATTTTGGCCGATCGCCAATGGGTACAGTTGCAGCAATTCGCCGGGCAAACTTACGCTTTGCCGTCGGCCGACAATGGTCCGTTCGTGATCAACGCGTTGGACGTGTTGGCTGGATCGAGCGAATTGATCAGCCTGCGCAGCCGTGGCACGTCGTTCCGGCCGTTTGAAGTGGTCGAGGATTTGCAACGGGAAGCGGAAGACCGGTTCCGCGAGACCGAACAGGCCTTGCAGGCGCGGGTCGCGGAAACCGAGCAGAAGCTCGCTGAGCTGCAAACCGGTGAGGCGACCGGCGGTGCTCTCGTAATGTCTCCGGAGCAACAGGAAGCGGTGACGGCATTCCGTGAAGAGCTGATTGAAACCCGCCAACAGTTGCGCGATGTGCAACTGGCTCTAAGGCAGGACATCGAACAATTGGGCCTGTCGCTGAAATTCCTAAACATTGCCCTGGTGCCATTGATCATTGGCCTTGTGGCCATTGTTGTTTCCTTGGTGCGGCGCCAGCGGCGGCGCCGCGCGATCCGCGTCGGTTAGGCGGCGTTCGAACACATAAAGAGCTATGAAAAAGAAGACTGTTAGCCTCCTGGTCATCATCACGGCGCTCGTTGTCATCGGTGCCGGTTACGCCGTGACGTCCCGGCAATCAGCGGTGACGCGTACGGTCGTGGAGGAATCCGCGTTTCCCGGCCTGCTCGGCCAAATCAACGACGTTGCGGCGCTTGAGATTACGGGCGCGGAACAGAGCTTCGAGATCCGCCATGACGGTGACCAGTGGGTGGTATCGGCTTTGGCCGATTTTCCAGCCGAGTTTGATCGGGTGAAGAAGGCTCTGCTTGAGCTCGGCGAACTGAAAACCGTCGAGGCCAAGACCGCGGACCCCGAACGCTACGGCGTGTTGGGGCTGAATGAGCCCGGCAACGAAGAAGGCGCCGGCATGAAAGTGCGCGTTCTCGGCGCGGACGATACCGCCATGGCCGCTGCGATCCTTGGCAATGCCGGGCGGGGCACGACCGATCTCGTGTATCTCCGGCGCGACGGCGAAGACCAGACTTGGGTCGCGCGACGCAAACCCAATCTCGGTGAGGATCCGCGAGATTGGGTCGATACCATGCTCATGAAAATCGACCTTGAGCGGGTCCGGCGCATCACTTTGACTCACGCGGATGGCGAACGTGTTGGCATCTATAAGGAAGCGCACGACGATAAAGAGTTCTTGCTTGAGGATGTGCCGATAGAGGCGTCTCTCAAATCGCCGCTATCGATGGACAGCATCGCGCGCGTGGTTTCGGTGCTCCGCTTCGAGGAAGTGTTCGCCGCAAGCGATATTCCGGACGATAAGGAACCCGATACGGTCGGGTCGTTCGAGACTTTCGACGGCGCTACCATCTCCATTTCGCTGTACGTCGAGGAAGAGGCGACGTGGGCCAAGGTTGCCGCAACCTACGACGCGGACGCCGCGGTCGCACCGGCGATGGTTCCGGAAGAAGACATGGGCCTTGATGAGGCGCCGCCGGAAAGTCAGTCCGATGTTGAAGGGGCGGAGGCCTCGGAAGAGGTGGAAGCCGAACCCGCGCCCGAAGAGATGGACGTGGCGGCAGAGATCGAGGGCATTGCGGCACGCACCGGGCAATGGGC
>JANQOH010000390.1 GCA_028289725.1 Alphaproteobacteria bacterium | reverse complement strand
GCGCAGCACGACCGCGGCGAACGCCTCGTTCAATTCATAGAGATCGACATCTTCGGGTTTCATGCCGGCGCGCTTGAGAGCCTTTTCAGCCGACGCGCTGGGGCCGGTGAGCATGATTGTCGGTTCGCTGCCGATCGAAGCAAAGGATCGGATGCGCGCGCGCGGTTTCAATCCCAGTTTTTCGCCGGTTTCCTTATTGCCGACCAGCACGGCCGCAGCACCGTCGACAATGCCAGACGAATTGCCGGCGTGGTGGACGTGATTGATCCGTTCGATCTCCGGGTAGCGCGAGATGGCGACTTTATCGAAGCCGTATTGCTCGCCCTGGGTCGTGAAAGACGGTTCCAATGCGGCGAGGGTTTGCATCGTCGTTTCGCGGCGCATGTGCTCGTCATGGTCCAAAATCGTCAGACCATTTTGATCCTCGACCGGCAAAATGCTGTCCGAGAAATATCCATTGTCCCAAGCATTTGCCGCGCGTTTTTGAGACTCGACGGAATAGGAGTCAACATCATCGCGGCTGAAGCCGTATTTGGTCGCGACCAGATCCGCCGAAATGCCCTGCGGCACAAAATAGGTTTTGAAGGCGACATCGGGGTCGGTCATCCAGGCGCCGCCGCTCGCGAACATCGGCACGCGCGACATGGACTCGACGCCACCGCCGATGGCCATGTCGGATTGCCCTGACATCACCTGACCCGACGCCATATTGACGGCTTCGAGACCCGAAGCGCAGAAGCGATTGATCTGCACGCCCGCCACCGACTCGTCATAGCCCGCATCCAAGGCGGCCACCCGCGCGATATCCGCGCCTTGCTCGCCGACCGGCTCCACGACACCAAGCACCACATCATCGACCGCGGACGTATCCAACTCGTTCCGGTCGCGGATCGCTTGGAGCGCTGTCGAGGCGAGGCGCATTGGCGTGACTTCGTGCAGCGATCCGCTTTTCTTGCCCCGCCCGCGCGGCGTCCGCACGGCATCGTAGATATAGGCGTCGGTCATGATGTCTCCTTAAATTTCAGTCGCTTACAGCGAACGGCTGATCACTTCTTTCATGATCTCATTGGTACCGCCGTAGATTCGCTGTACGCGGCCATCCGCCCACGCGCGGGCAATGGGATACTCCCACATATAGCCGTAGCCACCGTGCAATTGTACACATTCATCGAGAACCCGGCATTGCAATTCGGTGCACCATAGTTTCGCCATCGCACCCATTGTGGCATCCAAACCGCCGTTGAGATGTAGCGCCAGGCACTGGTCGACATAGATACGACCGACGGTCAGTTCGGTCTTGAGTTCGGCCAGCTTAAAGCGCGTGTTTTGGAACTCGGCGATGGGCTTGCCGAACGCTTTGCGCTCACGGACATAGTCGAGCGTCCATTCGAGCGCCGCCTCGGCGCCGGCGATCGCTCCGAGCGCGATGATCAGGCGTTCCTGCGGCAGGTCCTCCATCAGATATTTGAAACCGTCGCCTTCGCCGCCCAGCAAGTTGGTGCGCGGTACGCGCACATTGTCAAAAAACAGCTCCGAGGTGTCCTGCGCCTTGAGGCCGACCTTCTCCAAATTGCGGCCCAGGGAAAAGCCTTCGCGTTCGGTCTCGACCAAAACCAAACTCGTGCCGCGAGCGCCTTGGGACGGATCGGTCTTCGCAACTACGATGATCACGTCGGCGTTTTGCCCGTTGGTAATGAAGGTTTTTTGGCCATTGACGACCAAGTGGTTGCCGTCGGCGATGGCGGTGGTCTTGATGCCTTGCAAGTCGCTGCC
Organism: Alphaproteobacteria bacterium; assembly: GCA_028289725.1. Taxonomy (GTDB): domain Bacteria; phylum Pseudomonadota; class Alphaproteobacteria; order UBA7887; family UBA7887; genus JAKZSU01. The sequence continues at coordinate 4,022 of JANQOH010000390.1, read as the reverse complement.
GGTCCCGGGTTCGGTCATGGCGATGGCGCCGATCGCTTCGCCGCGGACGAGCTTGGGCAGCCACTCGCGCTTTTGGTCCTCCGAGCCGTAATGCAAAAGGTAGGGCGCGACGATATCGGAGTGCACGGAGAATCCTGGCCCCGACGCACCGGCGCGCGACATTTCCTCGATTACCACCGCCGCGTGGCCGAAATCGCCGCCCGGACCGCCATATTCTTCGGGCGTGGCGCAGCAAAGCAGGCCGGCTTCGCCCGCCTTTTGCCAGAAATCCTTCGGCACAACGCCGTCGCGCTCCCACTGATCGTGGTAGGGCGTCACCTCGCGCTCGATAAATTTGCGCACAGTGTCGCGGAACGCCTCATGCTCTGCGGTATAAACGCCGCCATCGGGCATCGTCACTCTCCCTGGCATCTATTCGTTCATTCGTTGGGCTAACCTTGACCGCCGCTCTGATGGCGTCAAGAGCGCGACAGGCCAAACAGGGGTCTCAGCCAAACGCCGACAAAATTTCCCGGGACGGCGGCCAAAATCCATACCCAGCCATGCAAGCTCGCCGATGCGACGCCGGAAAAGAACGCGCCGATGTTGCACCCATAAGCCAAGCGAGCGCCGTAGCCCATCACCAAGCCACCAACCACGGCGGCGAGAAGCGACGGTGCGCCGATCTTGAATTCCGGTCGGACCTTGCCGGCTAAGGACGCCGCCGCCAAGGCGCCGATGATAATGCCGATGTTCATCACCGAGGTGTTGTCGGCGAAGATAGATCGTGCGAGTGCGGCCTGTTGAAAACCGCCGCTCCAAAATGGGCTGGTCAGCGGGTCCCATCCGAAGAGCATGGCGGTTTTGGCCGCCCAAAGCGAAAAGGCCCAGGTGATCGACCAGGCGTGACCGGCAACCAAGAGCGTTAGCCAGTTCAGTAGAGCGAGCAGCGCGGCGCCGAGCAACAAGGGCCACGGTCCATACAGAATGGTGTGCCAGTTTATTCCGCCGGCGGGCCAGAGAACGCGATCGTGGCGGCCGCCAATCATGCGAAGTCCCGCATAAATTGCGAGCAGCGCGCCGACCTGCAAGGGAATCGCGATTTCCCAGCCAAACGTTTCAGCGAGGGAGATCCGGCCCGCGCTCGGCAATGTCGACCACCAGTGGAGATCGAGGCTGCCCCAAAACGCTCCGGCACAGAAAAAGATCAACACGATCAACATACGGAAATTGCCGCCGCCGGCGGTGAACAGCGTGCCGGACGCGCATCCGCCTCCAAGCTGCATCCCGATGCCGAACAGAAAGGCGCCAAATGCCATGGACAAGCTCACGGGCGCGACGGCGCCGCTGACGCCGTGGCCGAAGGCGGAGCCTTGCGCGAGGATCGGCGCAAATAGCAGGATCGCCGCCGCCAGCATGACGGCTTGAGCCGCTACACCGGACACATCGCGCGCGACGATGGCGCGGCGATAGGCTCCCGTAAAACCGAACGCCGAATGGTACAAGGCGATGCCGAGGCCAATCCCGACAACGAAAAGCAGGGCCGATTTGCCGCTCGACGTGAGGAGCGCGGTAAACATGGCGGCAGCCGCAAGCCCTGCGACGACCAATGTCGGTCGCTGCACGATAGGCAGCTCGGTTTCGGCGATGCTCATTACCGCATACGTCCCATCACGCAGGATTTTCTGCAGCGATCATCAATATCTTGTCGCCAAATCTTGCGCATCGGCAAAAGAAACCGCCCTGGTGCGCGGCACCAGGGCGATTGCCTGTCAGAGGTATCGCAGTTACTCCGCCGCTTCGCGTAACGGCACGGCCGCCGCGGCGGGCACACCTTCCTGACGCGGCAGGAAGATGGCCAGAAGTGGCGGAATGACCAAGAGCGTCAAAATCGCCGACAGCGAAAGACCGCCGACCACCACGGACCCCAGCCCCCGATAGAGCTCGGAGCCGGCGCCCGGAAACACCACCAGCGGCAACATGCCGAACACGCTGGTGAGGGTCGACATGAAGATTGGTCTCAGGCGGTTGCGTGTCGCTTCGCATATCGCCTCGCGCGTGCCGAGTCCTTCCTCGCGCATATGCTTCAAGGTTTGGTCAACAAGTAGAATCGCGTTGTTCACCACAATTCCAACAAGGATGATAAACCCGAGCATTGTCAGCATATCGAGCAACTGATGCTGGCCAAATTGATTGAGCAAAAATAGGCCGATCACGCCGCCGGCGGTCGCCAATGGAACCGATAGCATAATAATGAACGGGTAGACGAAGCTCTCGAAAAGGACCGCCATCAAGAGATAGACGATGACGATCGAGACCACGAGATTGGTCACCATGGCGTTAAACGTCACGTCGAGCGCCGCGGCGGTGCCTGACATGCGAATTTTAACGCCGGCCGGCAAGCCGCCTTCAATCAGCGGGTCGACAACCTGGGTCTGCACGGTCTCGATGGCTTCTTCAAGCGAGATTTCCGGCCCCGGATTAATCACCAGGGTGATCGTGCGCTCGCGCTCGAGATGGCGAATCTCGGTCGGACCCGACGTCAGTTGAACATCCGCAAGCATGTTTACCGGCAGAATCTGACCGCCCGCGGTAACAACCGGCAAATTGTTGATGCCCTGCGTGCGATCAATCTTGTCTTCCGGCCCGCGCAAGGTCAGGTCCGTGAGCCGGCCATCGATCGTGATCTCGGCCACCCGCATGCCGTCATTGAACGTATCGATACTCTGAGCGAGGGCGCTCGCCGAGACACCTGCGTCGGCTAGACGCACGCGATCCGGCAGCACGCGTACTTCCGGAGACCCCAGTTCGATGCCCGGCACCGGCCGCACCTGCGTGCCTTCGGTGGGCGGCAGGGCTTGGAGTGTCATGCCGAACGCGTTCTGCGACGTTATGACGACATCCTCGAGGTTCGGTCCCGAGATATCGAGGTCGATTGAACGGCCGCCCCCAATATCGCGGTCGAAGAGGCTCGGTTGAACGAAAAACCCAATCGTCCCCGGCTCGCCATACAGCGATTGCTGGAGCACCGGGATCAATTCGCTGACGCGTCCCGCCGTCTCTTCATAGGTCCCGGCGCCAAAAAACGTTCGAGATGCCAACGCCACGAAGAAATAGTTCCTGATTTTTGGCGGGCCGCCTTCCTCTGGCTCGGGTCCGGTTTCGCTGCCCCAAAGATGACGCACCCGGTCCTCAACCCGCTTGCCGATTTCGGTCATGGTGTCGAGGTTGTAGCCGGGAGGCGGCAACATGAAGCCGAAAATCAGATTGCGATTGCCCTCAGGCAAATATTCGAGTTTTGGCAGGAACGCCCAGCTGCCGAAGACAGTGACCGTTACGATGGCGACGACGACCACCAGGGACGCGACGCGACTCCGGATAATCGTGCGCGCATAGCCCATGAACAGGCCCGCGATGCCACGGGCGACGAGATCCAAAAGAGGCAGCCGGAGGCGCGACTCCGAAATATTCGATTTCTTCAGCAGTGTTTTGGATAACGCAGGGATCACGGTAATCGAAACCAGCAGGGATGCCAGCACCGCGACCGAGATGGCCACCGCGATATCACGGAACAACTGACCGGCTTCCAGCTCCATGATTAGGATCGGTACGAAAACCAGCACGGTGGTCAGCGCGGACACCATCACCGCACTCCACACTTGCTTCGCGCCCTTGAACGCGGCTTCGATCGCCGGCAGTCCTTGTTCGCGATGCCGATAGATGTTCTCAAGCACCACGATCGCGGCGTCGACCACCATGCCCACGGCAAAGGCGATGCCCGCTAGAGAGATCACGTTGATCGACCGTCCCATGGCCGCCATTGCGACGAACGCGGCAACCACCGAGATTGGAATGGCCATCGACACAATCAGCGTCGCGCGCAACGAGCGCAGGAAGACCATCAAAATAATTGCCGCCAGCGTACCACCGACCCAGATGTTCTGCCGCACAAGCTCGATCGACGAGGTGATGTAGATCGTCTCGTCGTAAACCTGGCTCAGCTTCAGGCCGGCCTCCGGAATCGCGGTCTCGTTCAGCTCCGC